>QKJH01000142.1 GCA_003250865.1 Alphaproteobacteria bacterium
GATCAAGAGCCGGGTTTTTACTTTCTTCGTAATACTCTTTGAGCGGTTGGATATCCCCGCTGTCACGATAAGACTTCAACGCACTTTGAAAGGCTTGAAGTTCTCTGAGAACGACGGCATGTGGATGTGAGCTGGTGGACAAGTCGACCGAATCGGCCTCCGCTGCCGCCGTGTCGGATTCTTCGTCCGTTTCGCCCACAGAAACAGATTTTCCCAACACGCGGTGGAAAATGGACAATGGATAGATTTTATCAACAGAGTCGATTATTCTTGACCTCACCTCAGGGACATTCTGCCCCCACCTCTCTTGACTATACTATAACATATTATTATTTATCAAAGCATTAATGCGATTTTGAGCTTCGACACTGTCCTTGCCCATTTGTTTAACCAGAGCATCTAGCGAATCGAACTTCATCTCAGCACGGATATAGTCAACCAGTTTGACGCGTAGGCGTTTGCCATACAAATCCCCATCAAAATCAAACAGATGCACTTCGAACAGAGGCGTACGGACCTCAAACATCGGACGTACACCAAAATTAGCAACCGCCCTATACCACTTGATTTCGTCGTCATCAGGCACGCCAGCCATACAGGCATACACCCCAAAAGCAGGCTCTTGTAAATCCCCCAGAACCATATTAGCGGTCGGGTAACCGATAGTACGCCCACGCTTGTCCCCGTGAATCACCTCGGCTTCGATTTCCCACCAATGGTTCATATAGCTGCGCGCTGCCGCCATATCGCCTTTTTTCAGAGCCTCGCGGATACGGGAAGAACCATAATAGGCGTGAGCATCGTCAGTCAATTTGGGCAAAGCGGTAACCCTATAGTCAAAGACCTGCCCGTAGTGGGACAAAGTTTCAATATTGCCTTCGCGTTTATGCCCAAAACCAAAGTCTTCCCCGACAATGACATGTTTACTACCCAGACCGTCTACCAATATGGTTTTAACAAAATCGTGCGCGGACAATGCGGCTATTTCATTATCGAAGGGCATAAAAAAAACATAGTCTACGCCATTTTCTTCCAATCGCTGAGCCTTGACAGCGCGAGGCATAATCCTAAATCCTTCCCCGTCCGGATTAAAAAAGGCGCGCGGATGTGGATGAAACGTTAAAACAGCCAAGGGCAAGCTAAGACTATCAGCCGTTTCCTTGGCGTGTTTCAATAGATAGCGGTGTCCCTGATGCAAGCCGTCAAAATTGCCGATAGCCACCACAGCATTCGCGTAGAGCGTTCGTATCGGGTTTATCTGGTCAAAAACATGCATGACATTTTCTTTAACATTGAATTTTTACCGTAATGGCTTTATAGCAAAGGTAACAAGTGAAAGATAGAGTGAGTTTACAACAAGGACATCCATTAATGAGCCAAATTATTGCCATCTTGGGCGCTACATCAAATAAAGCCTATGAGCTTCTGAATATTCTGGACGAACGCAATTTTCCGGCCAGCAAGGTTTTTGCCTTATCTTCCGAGGATAATATTGGCCGAAGCGTATCTTTTGGCGACAAAACACTGGACGTGTCGGACGTATCCAAGTTCGATTTTAAGCAAAACTTCGTCTCTCTGGTATTTGCCTGCGGCTCGATTGAAGAGGCCAAAGCTTATTTGCCCAAAGCCGCCAAATCCGGCGCCGTATGTATCGACTTAACACCAACTTTCCGCATGGATCCGGATGTCCCGTTGCTGGTGCCAGAGGTTAATCCAACCGCCATCAAAGACATGAAAAAGAACATTATTTCTTCGCCCTGCAGTATTTCAACCCTGCTGGCGCTGGTACTCAAACCACTGCACGAAGCAGCTACCGTCAAACGCATCGTGGTTTCCACATATCAATCGACATCGGGACAAAGCCGGGCGGCCATGGATGAATTGTTCAACCAGACCAAGGCGCTATTTATGAACTCTGTATCCGAACCACATGAATTTCCCAAACAGATTGCCTTTAACGTCCTGCCACAGGTCAGCGCCTTTATGGATGACGGAGGAACCTTTGAAGAATGGATGATTTTAACTGAAATCAAAAAAATCATTTCGCCCAAAATCAAATTATCGGCCACCTGTGTACGTGTTCCAACCTTTGTCGGCCATTCGGCTTCGGTCAATGTCGAGTTTGACAATGAAATATCCGCTATTGAAGCCGCTAAAATCCTGTCGACATCAGCGGGGTTAGGCGTTTTGGAAGACCCTGAAGAATATGTCACACCCGAGGAGACAGCCGGTGAGGATTTGGTCTTTGTTTCACGTATCCGTGATGACATTTCTGTCGATAATGGCCTGTCGTTTTGGGTTACAGGTGATAATTTACGCAAAGCAACTTCCCTTAATGCTGTGCAAATTGCCGAGCTATGGGTAGGGGACAGCCACAAATAACTCACAATCCACCGTTAGATTTGATTTTTCTATCGTTTAATGTATCTTAAGCATAAACACGAAGCAGAGAGGCGTGCCATGATTCAGCATAATATTGACGTCATATTCTCCAAACTCCATAACGCCACAGTAACCCGCGCGGATTTGGACTATGAAGGTTCTATCACGATTGACCGCAATCTGATGGATGCCGCCAATATGCTCGCCCACCAAAAAGTTGCCATTTATAACAACACAAATGGCGAACGGATTGAAACCTATATCATCGAAGGGGCAAGAGGCTCTGGCGAAATTGGCATCAACGGCGCTGCTGCCCACAAGGTACGCAAAGGTGACCAGGTGATAATTGTTGCTTACACCAGTATGGATTACGAAGTTGCAAAGCAGTGGAGTCCAACAATCGTTTTACTGGACGAAAATAATCAGCCCAAAGAGCTTTCAAAAGCAGCTTAAACCTTGATTTTAGGCAAGATATCCTTTTCAATCATATCCCGTTTACCGGCGATAACGATGCCCTTGTGATGCTGTTCATTCAGAGTATTTCCGTCTGAGTCAAGAATGATACCGCCTGCACCGGATAATATCGGAATATACGGCCAATAGGCAAAAGCATCCGTCGTATCGTCCAGAACCGCATCCAACCAACCGCCCGATAACATGGCAATCAGAGATTCGTCCCCCCCGCGCAAAACAATGGCACCGCTTTTTTCCAAGGCCTCAGTCAAAGAAGCAAGCTTTGTATTTTTAAAACCTTTGTCCGTTATTGCGATACGCAGAACCTTGTTTTTATCCGAATGAGAGCTCAAAGCAATACGATTATCATTCAACGTTGATGCGTAGCCATACGCCCCTATCCATCTATCACCGGTAATCGGTTGGTCTACAAGGCCGAAAATCGGTTTTCCCTTATACATACATCCCACCACAAAACAAAATCCCGGATGACCGGCAATAAAATTTTTGGTGCCGATAATCGGATCAACAACCCAAACATAGTCGGCATTTTCATTGTGAGGCTCAAACTCTTCGCCAATAACGCCATCTTCTGCTCTCGCCTTGGCAAGATAATCACGAACGATTGTTTCAACGGCCAAATCAACTTGTGTCACCGGCAAGGCATTGGCCTTCATTTTGACAGTAAGTCCTTGACGAAATGTTTGCTGTAATACAGGGCGGCATAAACCGGCCAGTTTGTGACCCAAAGCAATGATTTCCGTTGAACAGGTCTGTTGTTCCATGTGTTTTCCTCAACTATAATTAGTAATTATAAGCACTCAGTGTGACAAAAATATGTCAGAATTAGTGCAATAATTAGGCCACCTTTCATGGCCGCTAATGTTTTTTTATTCGGTTGATTGATTTTGCGCATAAATTTCGTTATCAAAGAATAACTCTTTTTGTTCCAATATCGGAGACAACCTATGTCTGATAGCCCTCGCATATCCTTCCAAGGCAACTCTGGAGCCTATTCCGACATGGCATGCCGCGCCGTTTATCCCGATGGAGAAACAGTACCGTGCCCTGATTTTGAAAGCGCCTTGAATGCAATTCATCAAGGAAAATCGGATTTAGCCATGGTGCCGATTGACAATTCAACGGCAGGGCGTGTTGCCGACATCCATCGCTTACTCCCCGAAAGCAGGCTACATATCATTGGGGAGTATTTTCAACCGATACACCATTGTCTTCTGGGCATTAAAGGAGCCTCTACAGAAGGGCTAAAATCCATTCATAGCCATGTTCACGCCTTGCCTCAATGCCAAACCATTACAAAAAAATATAATCTTAAGCCCTGCGTTCATGGTGACACAGCAGGTGCCGCCCGTTTTGTTGCCGAAAGCAATGATGCCACACAAGCGGCCATTGCCTCGGAGCTGGCCGCATCGATTTACGGGCTGGATGTCTTGCAACGAAATATTGAGGATTTCGACCATAACACAACACGTTTTCTTATTATGGCGCCCGAACCGATTGCCCCCGCCGTCGGGGATGACAAGTTAATTACCACGTTTGTATTCAAAGTGCGTAATATTCCCGCCGCCCTGTACAAAGCATTAGGCGGATTTGCAACAAATGGCATAAACATGACAAAGTTGGAAAGCTATATGGTGGATGGACACTTTTCATCGGCACAGTTTTACTGCGATGTGGACGGACATCCGGACGAACCGGGATTGGAACGCGCCTTTGAAGAGCTTGATTTCTTTGCAAAAGAAGTTCACAGACTAGGAACCTATCCGGCGCACCCCTTTAGAAATGAAAATAATGTTTAAGCCGTGATTGCATCGGTAAGCAACTGAGTGTATAATACGGTCTATATATTTTAATTGAGGTTTTATTTTGTATTTTTGGCGTAGTTTCAGACATTATCTTCCTCTTATTCGGCTGATTACCATGGTAATCGCCATCATTTTCTTTGCCCTTTCCAGCATTCTGTATGTTTACTATATCAGTCGTACTACTTTGATTAATGAACTGACCTATGCCGCTGAAGTAGGTAACGTTAATTCGTTCAAAAAACGCACGGATTGGGATGCAATTAAATCCTCGCTCAAATCGGATCTAAAAACACGGATGAAGAGCGTATTGGGAAAAACATCCGGATACGCCATGCCGGACGAAGCCATTGATGCCATGGTAGATTATTATGTCACACCCGCAAACATCCCGACTTTGTTCTATTACAAAAACAAATACCATCAGGAAGTGCCGCCCGAGGATTTTATCCGCAGCGTTGAGTTCAACTCCTTGTCTGAATTTACTCTGGATTTGGCCCTGCCTGTGCAAGCGGACAAGCCTTGGCTGGCCTATATGGAGCCGGTGCGCGTTGTCTTTACGCTGGATGGCGTTGATTGGAAGATTAAAAAAATTGTAACGCCTCTATATGCTCTGCCAAAGCATTCGCCAACATCCATTTCAACACAGCGCATGTTAAATCCGAACGCAGGCGGTCTTTTTGAACAGAAGGATCCTTTGTCCTACAGCCCAGTTCAAAAACAATAATGTATCCATCATGCCGGAACTTCCCGAAGTTGAAACCGTTGTCAAAGGCATCAGCAAAGAGCTAACAGGGGCAACCGTTACGAATGTTCACACTACCCGCAAAGATATACGCTATCCTTTTCCTTCGGGATTATTAGACCTTGTTGGCGCCCGTATTACCGGCGTTGAACGACGGGCGAAATACATCCTGATACATCTTTCCAATGACCACACCCTTCTTGTTCATTTAGGAATGTCCGGCCGTATCCGTTTTGTTGAAAACGGTTATGTGCCGCAAAAACATGACCACTTTCTTCTGTCCGCAGACAACAATCAAACAATGGTATTTAACGATACTCGGCGTTTTGGCTTTGTTGATTTGGAACTGACCGCCCAATTAACCTCATCGCGGCACCTGTCCCATCTCGGATTTGAACCCTTTGATGCAAAGTTGGATGCCGAGAGCCTATCTACCCTAATGAATAAGGCTAAAACGCCGATAAAATCCTTTTTGCTTAATCAAAAGAATATTGTCGGCATTGGTAACATTTATGCTTGTGAGGCGCTGTTCCTCAGCGGAATTCACCCTAAAACACCAGCTTGTACCCTTTCTAAAAAGAAAACAGCAGAGCTTTTGAAAAATATCCGCCTTATTTTGGAAAAGGCTATTTGGGCCGGTGGCAGCACATTGCGTGATTACATATTGGTTGACGGTTCTCTCGGGCGGTTCCAGTTTACATTCAACGTCTATGATCGCGAAAATGCGCTTTGCACCAATCCAGAATGCGGCCATACCATTAAACGTATCGTTCAAAGTGGTCGCTCAACATTCTATTGCCCTTCCTGTCAAAAAAACGCATAATCACTCCATGAAACATTTTTTAAAATCACTTTTCTGTATCTGTCTGCTATTCACCGCTATTGTTTCCGCGGCCTATGCACAGCAGACCCTGTATTTAACGGAACTGGGAAACATCCCTCTTATTCCGCAGGCATCACTGGTGGAAAACTCAAGCGTGGTATTTGACAAACCTTCCGGTCGCATTGCCGAAGTTCAATTGGTCTCTTCGTTGGCGGTAGATGAGATTATGGTATACTATGCCAAAACGTTGCCTCCACTAGGTTGGAACAGGCTATCGCAAAACCAATTTGAACGGGAGAACGAAGTGCTTATATTTGAAGCGCAGCGCGAAGGTAGTGAGTCTGTTGTCCTTATCCGCCTTATTCCTAAAGAACGTCAAGAATAGCCGCATTTATCATTAAAATGATTTATTTACCCCGAATAAGACGAAACTTCTTGACGGATACCGATTCTTGAGTATAAATAAACACCCTTGAAAGCAGGGAATTATTCCTGAACGCAGGAATAACACAGGATAGTAACAAAATTACCAAGGTAAGAGATAAATAGTATGGCTAATATTAAATCCGCCAAAAAACGTATTTTGACCAGCGAAAAACGTCGCGTTATCAACAAAAACCGCGTTAGCCGCATTCGCAGCTTTATGAAAAAAGTTGAGCTGGCTATCAAATCCGGCAACCAATCCAATGCCAATGCCGCATTGAAAGAATTGCAACCGGAATTGGATCGTGGCGTTGCTAAAGGCGTTGTTCACAAAAACTACGTTGCACGTACAATGTCGCGTTTGAACGCCCGCATCAAAAAGATTGCTGCCTAAGCGGTAATTTGCGTTATAATCAAACATAGAGAAATCGGTTACCCGATTCTCTCTTGTGGTTTTGCAGATAAACATTTGTTTTATCTGCAATTTTCTTTTTTACACCCCCAGAATCTAATTGCGAATCTATTTTCAATGGTTTAAGGTGAGTCGTGTTGTAAACAAACTCACGGATATGATTCGTGTGTTCGGCTTAAAGGATCTTCAGGGGTTGCAGATTCTTTTGTAAACAGCCTCATTTACAACTGGGGTTATACCCATACATTCAATGATTGGTAAAGTTACGCTTTCCTGTTATACGAACGGAGAATTAAAAATCTTCGATAACCGTGAAAGCGTAATTTTATCATCGTAGCGGGGAAATTATTTCCGATTAGCTATGTAACACTGTAACAAAAAACAGGTTTATGCGCGTATGGAACAATTGTGGACAAAGGTTCAGCATCAACTGAAAAGTGAAATCGGAGATATGGCGTACCGTAATTGGCTTAGCCCATTGACCCTTGTTAATCATGATGGTGATGCCGTTTGTTTTGCCGCACCGAGCAATCTGGTAAAAAATTGGGTACAAACCCACTATGGCGATAGAATACAAACGCTGTTTAAAAAAGCCGGGGAAAACATTAAGCGCGTTGATCTTGTTGTTGAAAAAACTCCCCGCCCGGCAAATTCCGACACCTCGTCATCTCCCGCCGCCAACACGCCATCATCTTTTACTGCACCGCCACCGCAACCGACAGCTTTTAAACAACAATCCTCTTCTTTTTCATCAGCAAAGGCCTCTTCCCAGAATGATTGGTTAGATCCGCTGACACTGAATCTGGATCCGCGCTTTACGTTTGAAAACTTTATTGTCGGGGCCCCAAACGAGCTGGCCTATGCTGCTGCGCGACGTGTGAGTGACTCCGATCAGGTCAGCTTCAACCCATTATTTTTGTACGGTGGGGTTGGCTTGGGTAAAACCCACCTGATGCATGCGATTGCATGGGCCATCCATAAACGCAATCCCGAGCGTAATGTTGTTTATATGTCCGCCGAGAAATTCATGTATCGCTTTATTCGTGCATTGCGCTTCAAGGATACCGTGGCATTCAAGGAACAATTCCGTGCCGTGGACGTTTTGATGATTGACGATGTACAATTCATTGCCGGCAAAGAAAATACACAGGAAGAATTTTTCCATACCTTTAACGCATTGGTTGATCAGAACCGCCAGATTATTTTGTCTGCTGATAAAAGCCCGTCCGATTTGGATGGTATGGAAGACCGCCTGAAGTCACGCTTAGGATGGGGACTGGTTGCCGATATTCACCCCAGCACTTACGAGCTGCGCCTGGGTATTCTGCAATCGAAAATGGAACAACTTCGTGCCCAGGTTCCATTGGAAGTACTGGAATTTCTATCGCATAAAATCACATCAAATATCCGCGAGTTGGAAGGCGCGCTTAACCGCGTTGTTGCCCACTCGGAACTGGTTGGACGTAAAATTACGCTGGACTCAACACAGGAAGTGCTCAAAGACTTACTCCGCGCAAATAATAAGCGCCTGACGACCGAAGACATTCAGCGTAAAGTCGCCGAACATTACGGCTTACGTCTTTCCGACATGGCCTCATCCCAACGGGCTCGCACCATTGCCCGCCCACGCCAAATTGCCATGTATCTGTGCAAAAACCTGACATCAAAATCATTACCTGAAATCGGACGCAGTTTTGGCGGACGCGACCACACTACCGTGATGCATGCCGTTAAAACAGTCGAAAACCTGATGGAAAGAGATTTGGACATTAAAACCGATTTAACCTTATTAAAGAACGCCCTATCACGTTCTTAAGAAAATTTAACCGGGGATAACCGGCTTTTAAAGCCAAAAACGGCAACAGAATCCCCAAAAATTATGTTTTTTACGCTTTTCACACCTTGTTTGATGTTGTAAATTACGATTAGATATTTGAAAACCAACTTTATGGAATCAGAAAACAATGAAACTGTCGATTGAACGCTCTCCATTTTTGAAATGTTTATCCCACGTACAAAGCGTTGTTGAAAAACGGAATACTATTCCCATTTTATCCAACGTTTTGATTGAAGCCAAGAACGGCGCCCTGTTCATGTGTGCTACCGATATGGATTTGGAAATTATCGACAGTGTTCCTGCCAATATCGAGACTGAAGGCACCACAACCGTTCCTGCTCACACGCTTTATGATATTATTCGTAAATTACCGGATGATGCCAATGTGACACTGGAAACCAGTAAAGACAACACCTCCATGACGGTTCAGGCCGGTCGCGCCGTGTTCAAGCTGGGCTGTCTGCCGCGTGATGATTTTCCGGAAATGTCCGGCGGCGAAACACCGCATGATTTCGAATTGCCAGCCTCCAGCCTGCGTGATTTAATTGATAAAACCCGTTTTGCCATCTCGACAGAGGAAACCCGCTACTACCTCAACGGTATTTATATTCACTCGACCGAGAATGAAGCCATGCCGGTATTACGTGCGGTTGCTACAGACGGTCACCGTCTAGCCCGTTTTGAGATGCCGCTGCCCGATGGTGCCGGTTCCATGCCAGGTGTGATTATTCCGCGTAAAACCGTTGGTGAATTGCGCAAATTGTTGGACGAAGCCGGTGATACCATCCGTATCAGCCTGTCGGACAAAAAAATCTGCTTTGCCTTTGACCATATTGTCCTGACATCCAAACTGATTGACGGCACCTTCCCGGATTACGAACGCGTTATTCCGAAAGAAAACACTAAATTTCTGGATATTGACCCGAAATTGTTCGCTCGTGCCGTTGATCGCGTATCAACAATCGCCACGGAAAAATCCCGTGCGGTTAAGTTGGTCATTAACGGCAAAGTGATGACTCTTTCAGCTAATAGCCCGGAAAGCGGTAGCGCTTCGGAAGAGCTGGAGGTGTCGTTTGACGCCGAATCCATCGACATTGGGTTTAACGCCCGATATCTGCTGGACGTTACCCAGCAAATCGAAGGAGAAACCTGTCGCTTTTCAATGTCAGATTCCGCGTCACCAACCATTATTCAGGATAACTCCGACCCCGCATCGCTGTATGTTCTGATGCCGATGCGCGTATAGGATTGATGAAACGGAAAGGACTCTCTCCGATATGCTGAGCCATATCAGCGTTATCAATTTTCGAAACTATGCTCAATGCCGGGTTGCCTTTCAGCCCGGCATTAATGTCTTATACGGCCCCAACGGTGCGGGCAAAACCAATTTGCTTGAAGCGTTAAGTCTGCTAAGTCCTGGACGAGGCCTCCGCCATGCCCCAACTAATGAGATTATCCCATTTGATTACACCCCGGATGGCGGCATGAACGGATGGGGCATTACAGCACGTCTGGAGGAAAAAGATACCTCCCATACCATCAGTACCGGCATGACGGGCGAAACGCTTCATCGATTTTTAAACGGAGAAACAGCCAAGCGCCATATTCGCATCGATAATAACGATAAAAGGTCACAGGATATCCTGACCGATTATCTGTCTGTTTTATGGCTTACCCCCTCAATGGATGGGGTTTTAGCTGCCGGAGCATCGGAGAAGCGACGTTTTTTTGACCGCATCGTCTTTGCATTTGATTCGTCTCATGCCGGCCGCCTTTCCCGGTATGAAAAAGCTCTGCGATCACGCAACCAACTCTTAAAAGACGAAAAACCCAATATTTCATGGATTAAAAGCTATCATGAAACATTGGCCAAGACCGGAATAGCCATTGCCGAAAGCCGCCTGCATACAATTGAGCTATTAAATACTATGGCACAAAAAATGGCCACACCCTTTCCCAAATCACTCATTGAACCGATTGGACAAGTTGAACACTTGTTATTCAAAAAATCAGCTCTGGAAGCTGAAAACCACATACTGGGATTATTGGAAGATACAATTGCCTCGGACATTCAAAAACAAACAACGGAAGTCGGCGTACATAA
>QKJH01000198.1 GCA_003250865.1 Alphaproteobacteria bacterium
GACCTGACCGTGCCGTTTGCCCGCTATACCGCTCAAAATTTCAACGAGCTGGCTTTTCCCTTCAAACGCTATCAAATTCAAAAAGTCTGGCGCGGCGAACGTCCGCAAGCTGGCCGCATGCGTGAATTTTACCAATGCGATATTGACGTGATTAACCCCGACAATCTGCCGCTTTACTTTGATGCCGAAATGCCGGCCATCATGGCGCAAATTCTGACCAAGTTAGAAATCGGCGAGTTTGAAATCCTGCTGTCCAACCGTAAAATTCTGGATGGTTACCTGTCGGGTCTGGGTATCGTCGAACAGAAACAGATGGCCATGCGTATGCTGGACAAACGCGATAAAATCGGATCAAACGGTGTTATCGAAGAACTTGTCAAATTGGGCATTGATACCATCACAGCCGAAAAAGCCGTTGCGTTGGCCGAGATTAAAACCACCGACACATCCTTTGTGAACAAGGTACGCGCACTGGGCGTAACCCATGCGACACTTGATGAAGGTCTGGCCGAATTAGAAACCATCATGACCATGGTCGCGGGCATGATGACACAAGTCAACGGCACGGTATGCGCCGATTTATCCATCGTGCGCGGTTTTGATTACTATACCGGCACCGTCTATGAAACGCGTCTGAATGCCTATCCGCAGATTGGCTCTATCGTTTCTGGCGGCCGCTATGATGATTTGGCAGGCACCTATATCAACAAGAAATTACCCGGTGTCGGTATTTCATTCGGCTTGACCCGCCTGTTCTCAATCCTTTTGGCAGACGGAAAACTTCCACAAACCCGTATTAGTCCAGCCGATATTCTGGTTGTTCTACCAAGCGAAGATAAACGGTTGCTATGCCTTGAAACGGCACGCATTTTGCGGTACAATGGTCACAAGGTTGAGGTCTACCACGCCCCCCAGAAAATCGGTAAGCAAATCAGCTATGCCGAGAAGAAAGGAATTCCGTATGTCTGGTTTCCTCCGTTTGATGAAAACGGAAGCCACGAAGTTAAGGATTTGGCCACCGGTGAGCAGACATCATCAACCCCGACAAATTGGACAAAATAAGTCTTTATTTATCGGAAAAACAATAAAAAATACGGTCACTTACGCAGTACCGTATTTTTTTGTGCTCTGCAACAAAAAACAGTTGCGAATCATCGTCAAATTAGTCATAACTACAACCCTAAAAACAATAATAAACTTTAGGTGTGTGAAGGAGTATTTGTCACATGAATGTATTATGCCGCCCCAAAGTAAAAACCACCTATTCGGCCGATATTGACACGCCGGATAGCGATGCAGACGTTATCTATACTGTTCTGGCAAAAGACAATTTCCGCTGGCGTACGATTGTTACGCGAACCGAAAATATCGAACTTGCCCGTCTGAAAATGACTGAAGCCAGCCTGAACAGCAAATACGACCGTGTTATCATCTGTCAAGCACCGCTTTCCGATGACAGCATGGCCTTTAAATGGGAAACCATTGAATGTGCCCTCCCTCCCCAAAGCGAACAGGATGCCTTACGTCTGGCCAGCGAAGTGCGCCACGACCTGCAATGCCTACAAGACGGTGTATGTATTACTCCGCCCAGCCAACCAACGCACTTTGGCAAACGCCATGACGATACAGAACGACTAAAGACCCTTTCGAATGTTGCCACATTGGAAAAACCCGCCGCTTCTGCTTCTGTACCCTTTATCGAAAAATTGAAAAAACTAGTTGAAGCCGCATAAAAAACCCTTTCTACCGAGCGTAACAATTGTTAGTGTGGGATAAAACGCTTTATCCCCACTTTCGGTGTTGAAGGAGAAAACATCCCATGACCGGCTCGTTTGATATGGAACAGATTTTGTCGCAAGCAAAACAAACCCTGATTGATAGCGATACAGTACGTCTGGCCATCCGTCTGCTTGACTTGACTTCCCTTAACGATGATGACTCGGTATTGACCATTGAAAAACTGTGTCAGCAGGCCTCAACACCGGCCGGCCCTGTTGCCGCTGTTTGTGTTTACCCGCGTTTTGTCGATACCGCAGTTCGTTCTCTCAACGGTCCAGCCATCCGCGTAGCCACTGTTGTCAGCTTTCCGCACGGCAAAGATGACCCGCACACGATTACAAATTCGACATTGGATGCCATCAATGCCGGTGCCAGCGAAATTGACATTGTCATGAACTATGAAGCCATAATGCATGGCGGCGATGATACAGCGGTTCGTGCTGCCCTGAAAGCATGCCGCAAAGCGTGTACCGGCCATGTTAAAATGAAAGTCATTCTGGAAAGCGGCCTGTATTCTTCGAGTGAAAGGCTGGCTCGCGCCTGTCGCATTGCTCTGGAGGAAGGTGCAGATTTTCTTAAAACTTCAACCGGCAAAGTACAAACAGGAGCCACGCTGGAAGACGCTGCCGTCATCTTACGCGCCATCCGCCAGTTCTGTATCCAGACGGATAATTACCACAAAATCGGGTTCAAGGCCTCGGGCGGCATCCGCACTGCCGAGCAAGCGGTTCAATATATCCAGCTGGCCAATCTGATTATGGGCAGTGACTGGGTATGTCCAGAAACCTTCCGCTTTGGCGCCAGCAGCCTAAAGGACAATCTGCTGGAAACTCTGGGACTGGTGGAAGTTGAAGAGAAAGCAGATAAAAAGGCCGAGAGTGGTTATTAAACCCCACCACCCAATAATGCAAAACAAAGGTTGAGAGAGATATGAGCAACAAAAAACAGGGGATGCCACAACTGGATGGACTAAGGGGCATTGCCGTTTTGCTTGTCTTATTCAGCCATGCAGCCAATGTAGATTATGTTCTGTTTGAAAATTTCCGCATCGCCGGTAACGGATCGGGTAAAATCGGGGTTTGGCTGTTTTTTGTTCTAAGCGCTTTTTTATTGACTAACCAGATGTTGAACCGCTC
>QKJH01000028.1 GCA_003250865.1 Alphaproteobacteria bacterium
ACCAAGATTATAAGACATATCTTAAAACGACTCAGTTTTTCTCTATATTGATAAAAAAGTCACTCCCTATTAATATAAGGATATGATTTTTTTCTTAAAATTTAATTTAATACGAAAAATAGCGCAAGGAAGAAATACCACTATATTACTTGCTTTTCGCTGAAACTTTCCTAAAATACCGAGCACGGATTTATTAACCAATAAACGACTAGTAACGTAAAAATGAACACAAGGACTGTATAATGGCCGGCCATTCAAAATTTAAAAACATTCAACACCGCAAAGGTGCTCAGGACAAAAAACGTGCCCAGATTTTCAATAAATGGGGTAAGGAAATCACCGTAGCCGCAAAACTGGGCGGCGGCGACCCCAATATGAACCCGCGTTTGCGTCTGGCCATCACCAAGGCCAAAGCCGACAACATGCCCAATGACCGTATCGACCGCGCCATTAAAAACGGTACCGGCGAAGGCAATGATGCCAATTACGAGGATATCCGCTACGAAGGTTATGGCCCGGGCGGTGTGGCTGTAATTGTCGACTGTCTGACCGACAACCGCAACAGAAGCGCGTCCGAAGTGCGCTCGACCTTTTCCAAATACGGCGGCAATATGGGAGAAACCGGCTCGGTATCCTTTATGTTCGACAGGGTTGGTCAGGTCGTTTACCCAATGTCCAAAGCTTCTTTTGATGATATGTTCGAAGCCGCCGTCGAATGCGGTGCCATGGACGTGGAAGAAGATGAAGGTTCCTATGTCATTTACTGCGGTGATACCGATTTCGGTGCCGTTTCATCGGGCCTGGAGTCCAAATTCGGCGAACCGTCAGAAGGCGGTCTGATTTGGAAACCGCAAAACACCATTGATTTAGACCAGGAAAAAGCCGAAAATCTGTTAAAGCTGGTCGATGCACTCGAAGATTTGGATGATGTCCAAACAGTAACGGCCAATTTCGATGTCTCGGACGAGGTTTTGGCAAAACTGGCCGGATAAGCCCACTAAACAAAAGGAAACACGATGATTATACTTGGCCTTGACCCCGGATTACGTTTCACAGGATGGGGCGTCATCAAGGCCGAGGGTAACCGTCTGACATATCATGATGCAGGACGCATTACGGTTCCCGTCAATACTACCCTTGGCGAGCGGCTGGCCTTTCTATCGAACGAGTTGGAAAAAGTCATTGCCCTGCATGCCCCACACGAAGTCGCCGTGGAAGAAACCTTTGTCAATAAAAATCCCAGCGCAACGCTGAAATTGGGGATGGCACGCGGTGTGGTCATGGCCATGCAGGCACGCATGAATCTGCCGGTTTTCGAATATTCCGCCAATCAGGTCAAAAAGTCCGTGGTTGGCAACGGTCATGCCACCAAAGAGCAGATTCAGACCATGGTTAAAATCCTGCTTCCCAAAGCCTCCTTTGTTTCCGCCGATGATGCCGATGCATTAGCACTTGCAATTACCCATGCACATCATGCACAATACAGGAAACAAGTGGAGAACAAATAGATGATTGCCCTGTTAAAAGGACTGGTCGCAAAAATCGGTGAAAACTACGTTATCCTGGATGTTTCCGGGGTCGGGTACAAGGTTTTTGCCTCAGGTAAAACCCTGTCGCAGATCGGTGGCATGGGCGAACACGCCATGCTGCATATTGAAACCCATGTCCGCGAAGACCATATCCATTTGTACGGCTTTGCCACCGTTGAGGAACAGGACTGGTTCAACCTGCTGTGTACCGTCCAAGGTGTTGGTGCAAAAATGGCACTAGCCATTCTATCGGTGGTTCCCGCACATCAAATCGCTCACGCCATTGCCGCACAAGACAAGGCCGTCTTTACGCAGGCCGACGGTGTCGGGCCCAAGTTGGGCGTGCGCATCGTCACCGAACTGAAAGATAAAGCCGCCAAAATGGTTTTCGGTTCGCCTGTTTCATCCGCCGCAACATCGGGCACATCAGCCCCATCCAAACCGGCTTCAGTTAATGAAGATGCGCTGTCCGCCCTGATACATCTGGGCTATAACCGCGTTGATGCCTTTTCGGCCGTAACCAAAATCGCCAACAGCAACGAAGCGACTGACATACCGCTTCAGGAACTGATCCGACTGGCCTTGAAAGAATTGAGTGCATAGATGGAACCAAATGCAACACGCAACATTGACGGCGAATTCCAATCTGCAGACTGGGCGGAAAAAGCCCTGCGCCCCGAAACACTGGATGAATTTATCGGTCAGGCCGAAACCTGTGACAATTTGAAAATCTTTACCGCCGCCGCCAAAAAACGCAAAGAGCCGCTGGATCATGTTCTGCTATTCGGCCCGCCGGGCTTGGGTAAAACCACCCTTGCGCAAATTGTGGCCAAGGAAATGGGTGTCGGGTTTCGTGCCACCTCCGGCCCCGTGATTTCCAAGGCAGGCGATTTGGCCGCCATCCTCACCAATCTCGAAGCCAATGATGTCCTGTTTATTGATGAAATCCACCGTCTGAATCCGACGGTCGAAGAAATTCTTTACCCCGCCATGGAAGATGGCAAGCTGGATTTGATTATCGGCGAAGGCCCTTCGGCGCGGTCTGTGCAAATTGATTTGCAGCCCTTTACATTGGTTGGAGCAACCACCCGCTCGGGTTTGCTTACCACCCCCTTGCGCGAACGCTTTGGCATTCCGCTTCGTCTGGATTTCTACAAGCCCGAGGAGCTGGCCAGCATCGTTATCCGCTCGGCCGGTCTTTTGAACATGGATTTAAGCGATGACGGGGCATTTGAAATTGCCCGACGTTCGCGCGGAACGCCGCGTGTTGCCGGACGGTTGGTGCGCCGCGTACGCGATATTACCGATATGGCCGGCGTTAAAACCATCACCGCCAAAGATGCCGATGCTGCGCTGAAAAAACTGGATGTTGATGCGCTGGGACTGGATAAGATGGACAGACGCTATTTGACAACCATCGTGGACAAATATATGGGTGGCCCCGTGGGCATTGAAACATTATCCGCAGCATTGTCCGAACAGCGCGATGTTCTGGAAGAGGTTGTCGAACCCTACCTGATGCAACAAGGTCTGGTGCAACGCACGCCACGCGGGCGTGTGGTTTCGGCCTCTGGCTATAAATATCTTGGCCTGCCCGTTCCCGCCGCACAATCCACCGCACAAATGGACATGCTGGGGGATGAGTAGCAGCAACCACATCCTTACCACCCTGCACAAAATCATGGCCGAACACAAGGATGGCAGATTGGGCGGAGAGCACATGCCCGAAGACGTCCATCCCGATATGCCTTGACAATTATTTTTAGGATTTTGCGCCAATTCCCATTGTGTTTTCAGCGAAATTCCGTATGATGATTATACTTCTTTTGCGACGCATCTGCCGCCGTCTAACTTTTTTCCGAGTATATGACCCATGTCCTATCACCACGACCTTCGCTTACGCGTTTACTATGCCGATACCGATGCGGGTGGTATTGTCTATCATGCGGCCTATCTGAATTTTGCCGAGCGCGCCCGCACGGAAATGCTGCGCGATTTGGGCTATCCGCATAATCAAATGATTGCCGAAACCGGTGCGCTATTTGTCGTGCGCCGTATTGAAATCGATTATCTGGCACCGGCACTGCATGATGATGAGCTAACCGTTTGCACCATCGTTGAGGCAGTTGGTAAAACCTCCGTCACCTTGAAACAGACTGTACTACGCGGAGATAAAGCTCTGGTTGAACTTACAGTAACTCTGGTATGCATGAACGCCAACGGACGAGCAACACGCATCCCCGAAAAAGCATTGGCAATCTTTAACAACGCACTATAATTGAACAACGACAAGACTTAACGACTAGGAACGACACCATGACCGACACTGTGATTAAAGCCACCGAACTGGCAAGCAATGGCCCTAAAATTGTGGACACCTCTTCCATGTGGGATATTTTTATCAATGCCGACTTTATCTCGCAGGTCGATTTGGTCATATTGTTCGTCTGCTCCATCTGGGTATGGGCAATTATCTTTGACAAATTTATCACGGTTAAACGTTTGAACGGTTATTCCTCAGTGTTCGAGGAAAATTTCTGGTCGGGTGAATCGTTGGAAAAACTGTTCGACCGCGTTAAACAGCGTCCGGCCGACCCGATGACCTCGGTCTTTGTTTCCGGCATGAAAGAATGGCGCCGTGCCTCTGGTCGTCAGCCGTCCGCACGCTCATCGTCAAGCGCCATCAGCCCGCATGCCGGCCTTATCCAACGCATTGAACGCGTCATGTCCGTATGCATCAGCCGTGAAATGGCACGTGCCGAACGCTATATGACCGTTTTGGCCACTATTGCCTCGGTCTCGCCATTTCTGGGTCTGTTCGGAACAGTCTGGGGCGTGATGGAAAGTTTTTCGGCATTGGCAGGCACCTCATCCAATTCGGTTGCTGCCGTTGCTCCGGGTATTGCCGCCGCTTTGTCAACCACAGCGCTTGGTCTGATTGCCGCCATTCCTGCCGTTGTCGGCTATAACAAATTCAACAATGATTTGTCGCGTTACGGTGACCGACTGGAATCTTTTGCAACCGAATTTTCGTCCATACTGGCACGCCATCTGGAAGAAGCCGAGTAACAGGGAAAGGCCGATAAACAATGATTGATTCATCCTATTCCCGAAACCGCAAGATGCACCGCCCGATGGCGGACATCAACATGACATCCATGATTGACGTGATGATGGTTTTGCTGATTATCTTTATGATTGCCACACCGCTGATGAGCGTCGGCATTCCGGTCGATTTGCCGGAAACGCAAGCCCCTGCCATTACCGATGAATCCGAACCGTTGACTCTGTCGATTGACAAGGACGGAAAAATTTACGTGCAAGAGCGCGAGGTTTCCATGAATGAAATCGTACCCTTATTGCAAAGCATAACCAAAAACAACCCGAACCCGCGTATTTTCATTCGCGGCCACCAAAGCCAGTCTTACGGCAATGTCATGCGGGTCATGGGCAATATTACGGCGGCCGGTTTTACCCATGTCGCCCTGATTGCCGAAGTGCCGGAATAAACCAAGAGCCATGGGGACTGATAGAACAACATGAAGTATTGGGAAAAATTCTTTTCCCTGTTTGGGGAACTTGAAAGACCTGTCAAATGGTCTGTCATTTTCCATGTCGTGATTATTATTCTGGTCACGGTGGGGGTACCGCACTGTATCGACAGGCGTGATATGTTACCGCAACCGATTGTGGTGGATTTGGTACCGCCATCGGATGTTACGGCCGCGCCAAACAAAAATATTCCCAAGCCGCAACCCAAAGCTGAAGAAAAAAAACCTGACAAACCCAAGCCTGCTCCTAAATCGGAGCCGGAAAAACAGGCTGACAAACCCAAACCGAAAAAGCCTGAGCCCAAAAAGCCTGAGCCCAAAAAGCCGGAACCGAAAAAGCCGGAACCTAAACCAGAGCCCAAACTGGAGAAAAAGCCGCCGAAAAAGCCGGCTAGCCTGGATGATATGATTGAAAAACTGGCTAAGGAAGAGCCCAAACCCGAACAGAAGGAAGAACCCAAGAAAGACTTCTCTTCCGTTTTAAAAAATCTGGCTGAATCCGATAGCACACCGCAGGAACAGACTCCTGATTCACGCATGACGATTGACACGGACAAAAATGCGGCAAAAGGTTGGGCACCCACCGTATCCGATACGCTTTCTCTCAGTCAGCTTGATGTGTTGCAAAACCAGCTTGCCGGTTGCTGGCTTATCTCTCCCGGCGCGCGCGATGCGGAGAACCTGATTATTGACCTGTATGTCGAAGTTAATTCCGATCGGACAGTTAGAACAGTGGAAATTGTCGACAAAGCCCGTTATAATCGGGATACGTTTTTCCGCGCCGCTGCCGATAGCGCCATACGGGCTGTACGGAGTCCGAATTGCTCACCATTGGCTTTACCGCCTGACAAGTATGATTTATGGAAGACAATGACCATTCGATTTAACCCGAAAGAAATGTTTGGAGGATAAAAAATGTTTAAACGGATACTCGGCCTTATTGTGGTTTTAACCTGCTTTATCCCCGCACTTGCCATGGCACAGCTGCGTGTTGACGTCACAGCGGGTAAAATCGACCCTATTCCGGTTGCCATCAACACACTTATCGGTACCAACAGCGCTGATTACCAGATGGGCAAACAGATTGCACAGGTCATCGAGAGCGATTTGGTCAATTCCGGTTTATTCCGCTCCATTCCGGAAAGCTCCTTTATCCAGCGCAATTTGGGTGTCAACGACACGCCCCGCTTTGGTGACTGGCGTCTGATTAATGCCCAAGCCATGGTTCACGGCGGCATTTCGGTATCTCCGGGGCAAATTACGGCTGAATTTCGTTTGTGGGATGTATTTGCCGAAAACCAGATGGTAGGCCGACGCTTTACCACTTCGCATAGCAACTGGCGCCAATTGGCTCATATGATTGCCGATGCCATCTATACCCGCATTACCGGTGAGGACGGCTATTTTAACACTCGTGTGGTGTACATTGCCGAAACAGGCCCCGCCGACAGGCGTATCAAACGTCTGGCCATTATGGATCAGGACGGTGCCAATAACCGCTATTTGACCGATGGACGCTATCTGACCCTAACCCCGCGTTTTTCCCCAACATCGCAGGAAATCACCTATATGTCATACGAAGGCGGCAAACCTGCGGTCTATCTGTATAACCTGTCGACCAACCGTAAACAATTACTGGGTAAATTCCCGGGCATGACCTTTGCACCGCGCTTTTCACCGGATGGACACAAAGTCATTATGTCGATGGCAAAAAACGGTAATACCGACATCTTTACCATGGATTTGACAACGCGTCGATTGCAACGTCTGACCAACAACTACGCCATTGATACGGCACCGTCTTTCTCTCCAGACAGTCGTCAGGTTGTTTTTGAATCCGACCGAGGCGGCACTCAACAGATTTACGTGATGGATGCCGGCGGCAACAGTGCCAAGCGCATTTCGTTCGGCAAAGGCCGTTACGCCAATCCCGTGTGGTCACCGCGCGGTGATTTGATTGCCTTTACAAAAATGCTTAGCGGACAGTTCTATATCGGCGTCATGCGTCCCGACGGTTCGGGCGAACGTCTAATTACGCAGGCCTATCACGTTGAAGGGCCAACATGGGCACCGAATGGACGCGTTCTTATGTATTTCAAGGAGACCCCGACGGGAAGCGCCCGCAAAGGCCGCTCTGCCCGGATTTATTCCATCGATATTACCGGCATGAACGAGCACCGTCTGCCGACACCGGTGGACGGATCTGACCCGGCATGGTCGCCCCTGCTTAACTAGCATGAGAGCCTTTCAAGTGAAGAAAAATCGTATAAACCCCTATAGATTCACTTGAAAATTTAAATTTTGTGTAATATTAATAGAGGAACAGGTCCTTCTACATCTGCGCTTCAAGTACAAAAAAATCAATAACCGTTATTTTCCAAGGAGTTTATCCAATGTTACGTCGCCTCTTTTTAGTTTTTGCCATGATGACAGTGGTTGTCGCATGTTCGTCTACCCCAGAAAGCTCCGGTACTGCGGATGAAGGTATGTTGACACCTCCTGAAGATCGTACACCGATTAGCCAAAGCGATGTCATCTATGACGACGCAACGGCAAACACCGGAACCATGAACGCTCCCGGCACCCAAGAAGATTTGGTAGCCTCGGTTGGAGATCGTATTTTCTTCGGCTATGACTCTTCCGAATTGGATACCACCGCCCGCCAGACGCTTGACCGTCAGGCTGCTTGGCTTCGCACCTACCCGAACACCCGCGTCATGATTGAAGGCCACGCCGACGAACGCGGCACACGCGAATACAACCTTGCCTTGGGCGAACGCCGTGCCAATGCCGTTAAGAACTATTTGCTTGCTTTGGGCATTGAAGGAAACCGCGTTGAAACCATCTCCTACGGTAAAGAACGTCCAGCTGTTTTGGGTTCGGATGAAACCGCATGGAGCCGTAACCGCCGCGGTGTGATGGTTGTTCAGTAAGTTTGATTAACACATAAAGGGTTTATTCTGATGGCATACAAACTCAGACTAAGCCGATTAGCACTAACAGCGGTTCTAATGACCGCTGTTACTGTTTTACCGGCTTATGCACAATATGATTCCAACGGCGGTTCTTTATCCAACCGCCTTGACCGGATAGAGCGCGACATTACCATCTTGTCACAACAGGTTTATAACGGCAAAACACCACCCGCCGCCGCCGTAAGCTATAGTGATGCAAATACTGCCGATTCATCCTTAATGGCAACACTTCAGGTACGTCTGGACGCCATGGAGGAAACCGTGCGCCAATTGAACGGACGCGTAGAAGAGCAGACCTATCAGATTCAGCAGTTGCAAGATCAGATGACAAAAATCCAGACGGATACCGACATGCGTCTACAAGGTTTGGAAACCCGTCCGGCGACACCGTCATCCACAATGCCGCCTGTCTCCTCAGGTTCATCTTTACGTCCCGATGAAACGGCTCCCCCCCCGGCTCCGACACCTCAGAACAATGCACAACTTGACGGAGGAAGTGCCACACAGATGTATGACCAAGCCTTTGGCTATATCCGTTCGGGTGACTACGCTCAGGCAGAGCAAGCCTTTACCGGTTTTCTCAATGCCTATCCGCAAGATAAACTGGCAGCCAATGCCGAATACTGGTTGGGTGAAACCTTTTATGTACGTGGCCAGTATGACAAAGCAGCCAGTGCTTTTGCACGCGGTTACCAGAACCACCCCAAAAGCACCAAGGCTTCGGACAATCTGTTAAAGTTGGCTTTATCCTTGGGTGCGCTTAACCGCAAAGATGATGCTTGTCTTGCCCTTGTACAATTGGAAAATGACTTTCCCAAAGCCACGCAGGCTTTGAAAGACCGCGTCGGCAAAGAAAAGGAAAAGTTGAGCTGTCCGTAAGCTTTCAAGACGTTTTCTGGATAATAAACACACCGATTAAAACGAAAAGAAAACCTATCCATGTAAAGGAATTTATTTGCACGTCTTTAAAAAATAGCCATGCAAATAGTGCCGTAAACAAAGGATAGGTTATTTCTATCATCGAGGATAATGTTGCATTTTTTAACCTGATGCTTTCCAATATCCCCAAGCTGGCGAAAAAGCCGCACACAAAAACAACACCAAAGGCCAGCATGGCATCATGGTTTTGGGTAAGGTTTTTCCATGAGGGTACAAAGTTCTTTTGATACAGCGCTATCCCCGCATAGATAGGCGCGGATAGAATAGCCGTAATAAAACAGAGAAACGGCGGAGATATATGTGTTTTTACCAAATATTCGTCAATGGAATAGGATATTCCCCATACAACCGCCGTTGCAAGGGCAATGACAAACCATATCGGCATAGTTTACTCCTCTGGTTTTATGCTGTTTGCTGAATGATAACGATACCACCAACAACGCAAAAGAACCCAAGCATTGTCATGGGATTTATTTGTACTTCTCTGAAAAACAGCCATGTGAAAAAAGCGGTAAAAACCGGATAGCTCATCTCAATCATGGACGCAATCGTCGCATTCTTAAGCTGGACACTGTAGAATATTGATAGATTGGCTATCATGTAGCTAAAACACACAATCAGCAGAAACATGATAAAGCGCGGCTGTGAAAGCAGTACCTCGATGGAGGGCTTGATGGTTTTATTGGCAATCGCCACACCGCCATAAACAAAAACCGATAGTACGCTATAGAAAAACAGTAATGTCGAAGGGGATACGGCATTCTTGAACAGGTTTTCCGCCAAAGCATAGCTCATCCCCCACAAAACAGCAGAAAGAATGGCGAATAAAAACCACATGGAAATCATGCAATGCCTCGAATATCAATTTGTAAAATGACGCTTGCTATTCTACTATTCCAATTATGAATGATTTGATAAATATTGACGCAAGAGAAAAAATTATTGTTGGCGTGTCGGGCGGACGCGATAGTATGGCGTTGTGCCACATGCTTAAACAACGCGGCTACACTATCGAGGCCGTTACCGTTGACCACGACCTCCGCCCCGAATCCCGAAGTGAAGCCGAACAGGTCGGAATATGGATGAAAGCGTGGAACATTACCCACCACATCCTGACATGGAATGATGCCAACAAACCCAAAACAGGCATCATGGAAGCCGCCCGCCTTGCGCGGTATAACCTGCTTCATGACTTTTGCCGTCAACATAACTGCCACTATCTGGCCGTTGCCCATCATGCGGACGATCAGATTGAAACCTTTCTATTTCGCTTGACCAAAGGATCCGGTCTGGACGGGCTGTCCGGCATGGCTGTTGACACGCCCTATCATGATATTCATATTCTGCGCCCTCTTTTGACCATGACACGTCAAGAAATCACCGCTTATTGTGAACAACATGCTATTCCTTTTGTCGATGACCCCAGCAATGACAATGAAAAATATACCCGCGTACGCTTCCGTCATTTTTTGGAATCCGAAGGTATGGACAGCAAACGCATTTTAACAACAATTGACCGCTTATCCCGCGCCTCGGATGCACTAGACATTATTGCCGACAATACATTTGGAGCGCTCGTATCATCTCACCCTGATGAAACCTACTCTTTTAGCAAGGTGGAGTGGCAAGATTATCATAGTGAAATCCGTGTCCGCATCCTGCAAAAAGTCATTCAACGGGTAACCGGCGATTATTTCGGGGCGCAATTGGCAAAAATCGAAGAGTCGCTGGATATTCTGGCTTCGCTGCAAAACGGTAAATCCTATGCGCTGGGCAGTGTCCTGTTTACGGCAAAAAACGGCAGAATAAAAGCAGCCAAAGAAATACGCTAAGGATTGATTTTTATTCCGCCCACCTATATAAAAAGAGCATAACATTTATTTTTCTAGGGTGCCATTCGGTGAATAACACAGTAAAAAACATTTTGATTTGGGGCGTCATTTTGGTCGTCCTTCTCTCCGTTCT
>QKJH01000119.1 GCA_003250865.1 Alphaproteobacteria bacterium
TGGCCCCGACAACACCGCGCCGGTGTTCAATCCACAACCCGATGGCACGTCGCGTGATAATCGCTGCCAAAAGCAACATAACAACCGCATCAATATTCAAAAGAACAAAAACCGTTGACGGACTATCATCCACCGTGTCAGTCGTTGTCATGGCCGCATAGGTTGTAACACCACAAACCAGCGCAATAATAACCAGTATCATGGCAAGCCGGTTGGTAAACTCCCTCCGCTCCAGCAATGTCCAGATACGGCTGAAGGAAAAACGTGAACGCGGCGAACCCGATAGCTGTTTTTTATTTTTTCTAGCCATTGTTCCGCCTCAATTTCCGCTCGCGGCGGCGCTTTGCCGCGGCACTTTCAGGCAACATGCCGTGCTCGGCCAGTTTCTTATGCAGCGTATTACGATTAATTCCCAGAATTTCGGCGGCACGGATTTGATTATCGCCGGTAAGCTCCATAACCAGCCGCAATAACGGACGTTCTACCTCACGCATAATCTGATGATACAATCCCGAGGACGGCATTACCACGTCATCCGCACGGATATAGCGGCGTAAATGCCCTTCGACAAGTCCGGCCAATCCGCGCTCGGTCGGTTCTTTGGGACTTTTATTTTTATCATCACTATGCGATACTGCGTTCATAGGAAATAAAATACCGCGCCTTGCAGTAAATTACCAGCCATTAAGTAAGAAAGAGTGTTTATCATGCTAACCCGCCAAATCCGCAAACAGGCCGAGAAAACGGTTTCTAAGCTGAAACAATACGGCAAAATTCTGGTTACTGCTGAATCCTGTACGGGCGGACGGTTGGGAGCTGCCATTACCAGCGTTGCCGGTTCCTCCGCAGTTTTCGAGGAAGGCTATATTACCTATTCCAATCTTAAAAAGCATCAGATTCTGGGAGTGAGCATGGAATCACTAAACAAATTTGGCGCTGTCAGTGAAAAAGTAGCGACGGAGATGGCCAAAGGAGCCCATACTCAGTCCTGTCAAACGAATGACGCTGATTTTGCCCTGTCGGTCACCGGATTTGCAGGCCCCGGCAAGGATCAGGATGGTGTTCCTGTGGGGCGTGTATATATCGGCCTGTTTGATGCCATGAAAAATGAAATAACCATTCGTGAATATGATTTTTCGGGTAACCGCAATGACGTTCAGGAAAAGGCCACGCTCGAAGCCCTGAAACTGCTTGATTTGAACCTATGATACGCATTCTTACCCTTTCAGCGGCGATGCGCCGCATCCCCCTGGTTACCTTTCTGGTAACGGGACTGTATTTCGGGCGGTTAAAGCCGGCCAGCGGCACATGGGGAACCTTGTCCGTTTTGCCCTTTGCCTTTATTCTGGCCTATTATGTCGGCGCTTTTGCCCTGATGGTATTTGCCGTACTATTGTGTGTCGGCGGAACACGTCTGATTGACAATTACCTAAGCGTTACAAAACAGAAAGACCCATCCGAAGTGGTCATTGACGAATGGGCGGGCATGGTGATTGCCCTGATACCGGCAGGCATTCATCCGCTATACTGGCTGGCGGCTTTTGCGCTGTTCCGTTTGTTTGATGCCGTTAAAATCGGTCCTGTGGGATATTGTGACAAACATATCAAGGGCGCGCGCGGTGTCATGATGGATGACGTTGTTGCTGGACTGATGGCCGCCGCACTGCTTGCCCTATCGCGTTATTTTGCTTAGCCGAATTTTGGACTCAGCCCGCAGCTCATTGCCGTTCCCTTTATCACAGCCTTGACCTTCTTGGCCACCGAGTCAGCCTTCATTCCCGTATAAGCTAAATTCTCTACAACACTTTCGGTTAAAAGCGGGTTTTGCAGTTTTAAATTAGTTTGCAAATTACGGTTAAACGATTCATTGAACTTGAAAATAGTAGCTATGTCATCACTATTATCAGCAAACAGCTTTTCTAAATCCAACGCAATCACAGGATCATTGGGAGAAAACAATTCTAGATCATAACTGGTTTCGCTCACATCAAACAGATCATCCTCATCTGCAATCATGTCTTCTTCCATCTGCTCAACAGTGTCATAGATAACCGATGCAACTCCAAGCTTTTTCAGCTCATCTTTCAACAAATCCAAATTACTCATAATGCCATACTCCCCTGTCATTGTATTGATGATAGGAAATCCTTAAATCAGAATTATGTCAATGTCAAGTTTTTATTGCCCTGAGCTGTATATCTGCTGCGCTCTTTCTTCAAAAGCAGAAACCATGCGCTTGACGGCTTCGTTAAAAAAGAAATCCATCATAGCCTGAAGCGTTTTAGAATGAAAATCGAAATCCAGCCAGAAATCAACCAGACACTGACCGTCTTCGGTTTTACTGAATGTCCAGTGATTATTCAGACGACTAAGGGGACCCGACAGATATTCAACATGGATTGTTTTGTTATCGGGGTCAAATTTCACGTAGGAAGTGAACTTCTCTTTGAAAATCTTGTAACCGATAACCAAGTCAGCCAACATGTGAGTTTGCGATTGCTCGCGGATGCGCGCGGCCAGACACCACGGCAGAAAATCGGGGTACACGCCGACATCCGCCACCAAATCGTACATCTGTTGCGGCGTATAGGGCAAGATTTTCTGTTCGGCATGGGTGGGCATAACGCACAGTCTATGTCACTGGCTAAAATTTGCAATGGTGTTTTTGCATTGCTTTTACGAATCACTGTCATTCTCACCACCTGAATTGCATAAATTTTTCTGTGCCCATTGAAAAAAAATGCCTTACACAAAAATGTTTATCACAGCTTTTTTTACGATACAAAATAGATTTTATATCTATTTTGAAACATTAATAAAAATAGTTATAAAAAGAAACTATTTGACAACCTTGGGTAAAAATATATAAGATTACGTAAATACTTATATTTTTAGAACAACATTA
>QKJH01000088.1 GCA_003250865.1 Alphaproteobacteria bacterium
GGTTTTGCCGCCAACACGGTATCCTGGGGCATCTGCCTGCTTTCCGGTTCCGTCAGATACAACCAGACGCATCATGGCATCCAGATATTCTGATGTGCGCGAAGAAATGATGCGGCGGCGGGCGTTTAAGTAATCTTCACGGTTCGGACGCTTAATCAAAGTCGGAGAGGGCAGCATTCCGCCATTTGTTACGCCTGAGACGGCAGTAATAAGCTGTAAAGGGCTAATCGCAATGCCGTGTCCGTACGAAGCCGTCAATGTATTGATGTGGCGCCACGGGAAAGGAATAAGGGGTTTACCGATTTCGTTCAGTTCAAGGCTGGCGGGTTGGAATAATCCCAAGTCGGTGTAGAACTTCATCATGGCCGGAGTGCCCACTTTGTCAGCCATGTGCGCCGTACCGATATTGGACGAATGAATGAAAATTTCCGGTACGCTTAAAACACGTTTTTCGGCATGGAAGTCACGGATTTTAAAGCCTGCAATCTCAATCGGCTTGCGGGCGTCAAAAGTGTGATAGACGCGGCCATCTGCAAACTCAAACAAAGCGGCTGTTGAAAAAATCTTGAAAGTTGAACCCATTTCATACGAACCCATGGTCACGCGGTTATACTGGTTGGCAATTGGAGTATCGGACGGGTTATTCGGGTCAAAATCGGGCAAAGAAGCCATGGCGATAATCTCACCCGTATGAATGTCCATAACCATGCCGGCTGCACCGATGGCACTGAATTCCTTGACGGATTTGTCCAGTTCTTTTTCAAGGATGTACTGAATGCGTGTATCCAATGTTGTGGTGATTTCACGTTTGCCTTCGGACAACAGTTCGTCAAAAGATTTTTCAATCCCCATGACACCTTTGTTGTCAATATCGGTATAGCCGATAACGTGGGCTCCGATTTTGCCGTTTGGATAGACGCGGCGCTGTTCTTTGGTAAATTCAATACCCGGTAGTCCCAAGCGGTTAGCCTGATATTCCTGAGCAGGTGTCAGATGACGTTTAAGCCAGACGAAACGTTTATCCGACTGAAACTGTTTAAGCAGGGTATCGTATTTCAGCTCGGGAAATGTTGCCGACAGTTTTTGTGCAGCCTCGACCGGATCCAGAATATGTTGCGGATCAGCATAGAGGGAGGCGGTATCCAGCGTGCTGGCCAGAATTTTACCGTTTCGGTCAAGAATATCAGCGCGGCCGGACAAAATGCTCTTTTTACCGGTCAGGGCAACGACACGGTGGGAATCCATCAATTCACGGTGCAGGGTCAGTTCCGTCAAACGTACGGCAACGGCCACATAGGCGGCTACCATAAAGAAAATCATGGCATAAATCCGGCCGCGTGTTTTTTTCAGGGCAGCACGTGATGCGGAATGCTCGCTTTTAAAAGCGGGGGTAGAGGATTGTGTCCGGCGGCCATGGTTGGGAAGAAGACGGCTTATCATGGAGAGCTACCTCCCCAGATGTCTTTAAAGGCAACGGTGATGGATTTTGGTTTGGCCGTTCTTTGCTGAGCCATTTGTTTGTATTTTTTACGCAGTTTCTGGACAATATCCGGATGCATATCCATGGCCTGAACCCGATAGTCAACAGGGTCGGTTTCAATTTCACCGTTTTGCGCGGCTGCCAGCATGGTTTCGCTGAGAGGAATAGACGAAAGTTTAACGCGATTGGAACCGTCAATGGTGCGCAGTTTCGTGTATTGTTCTGCCAGTTTCTCAAGGCGTTCGGGACGAGTGAGGTACGCCCATTCGGCATTATAGACGCGGATTTTTTCCTGTTCTTCTATGATGCTCTTTTGCAAAGAATGCAAATGGTTTTCGGCCGATTGCACATTCTGGCTGATTTGAAATAGCAAACAGACAATCAGTCCCAACAAACAGGAAAGAACAAGACGGAAAGGAAGACGCATGGGTTACACACCTCCTTTTTCGTGCGGCAGGGAGCTGTTCCATGCCGGGCAATGAGTGCGCAAGGCAACACGCAATCGGGCAGAGCGGGCGCGAGGGTTGTGCTTTTCTTCATCGCGAGAGGGTTTAATCGAACTTTTTTTCGGTAAGGAGAAAGGTGCATCGGAATCGGATGCAGAGGTGAGAGAGGGAAGGTGACGGGATACCGCCTGTTTTTCACCGGAATGATACCGCATGAATTGTTTGACAATGCGATCTTCCAGAGAGTGAAAGCTGACAACGGCCAGACGGCCATCGGGTGCAAGAATGTTTTCGGCAGCCAAAAGGCCGCGTTCCAGCTCGCCCAGTTCGTCATTAACGGCGATGCGTAGGGCTTGGAATGTTTTGGTGGCAGGATCTGTTTTTCCTGTTTTGGGAACAACCGAGCGGATAATGTCTGCCAGTTGGCCGGTGCGGGTAATCGGGGTGTCGATGCGATGGGCAACAATGGCTTTGGCAATTTTGCGGGATGCGTGCTCTTCGCCGTAACGGTAGATTAGATTGGCCAAATCTTCTTCATCGGTTTCGTTGACAATATCGGCGGCGCTGCCACCGTCTTTGCTCATGCGCATGTCAAGCGGGGCATCAAAGCGGAAGGAAAAACCGCGCGCGGCATCATCCAGTTGCGGCGAAGACACGCCAATATCCAGAACAACGCCGTTGACCTGCGTTACGCCTGCACTGCGTACCAGCGTGTCCATATTGCCGAAACAACCGTGTAAAATGAAAAAACGCCCTTTAAATTCGGCTTCCATTTTTTTACCGATTTCAACGGCCTCAGGGTCGCGGTCAATGGCGTAAACCGTACATTGCGGGGCGGCGTTGAGAATGGCACGGGAATAACCGCCGCGTCCAAAGGTTCCGTCAACAAGGATGTCATTGTTTTGGGGGGCAAGAGCCTTAACGGTTTCCGCTAGGAGAACGGGGATATGGGATGATGTGGAATTTGGGTT
>QKJH01000123.1 GCA_003250865.1 Alphaproteobacteria bacterium
ATTAAGCCTCTTTTTTTAAGATACGTATCAGTTTATTATGGCGTATTAATCGTCAAAGGGACAAAGCCGTCTTTGCCGATGTTAAGAGAGCTGACATCCATCTCATCTACAATGTCTGTGATATTGAATGTGAACTCATCGGCCTTTAGGTGAAGTCGCACGCCGGCATCAATCATATAGTTAAACAGCTTATTACACTGTTTTGAATCATCCATATCCAGAGCGAGTACTTCATCAAGGATATTCTCTTTTTCTTTGGTGTAGGCATTTTCTTTTTCTAGAGTAACGTTTTTGCCATACTGATTAAATTCTTGAACGAGATGGTGAAACTGTCTTGCAAAGAATACATTGTATGAAGGCTTGTCTTCTCGTACTTTGTTATAGTCTCCCCATTGGATGACGGTAAAACTTGTCCAGATTGACTTGGCGTAGTCAACCGATTTCACGCGGTAGTGTTTTAGATTGTCGTCATCAAGGTTAAGAAGGATTCCATCTGCATCGGCATCTTCAAATGTAAGATTAGCGGTAATAGCAGGTGGATCGACATATACGCCGTACTGGTCGCGTTTGTCTTTGTAAAAATTATAGCTAACTTCTCCGTCAAAGATAAGCTCCATAGATGCTTTTGCATTATAACTCTTGTCGTCATATATGGCAGTAAATGTTTTGTTATCACTATCAAGGTTGCTTTTTGAAGTCATGACAAGAGTGCCGTTGTCAGAATTAAGATTTATGGATTGGAGCATATCATGTGTATTGCTTCTTAAATCAATGAAGATATCATCTTTTTGTTCGTTGCCACCATTGTTGCCATTGCCGCCTGGTTGTTCTGTATCCGGGTCAATTGGCAAGATTTCGTCGCCGTCACAACTTGAAAACAGGACAGCGCCGATGACGCCAATAATAAATGCGGGACGGGTTACCCAACGGGGCATGTTTAGGTTCTTTTTCATATCTTGTATCCTTATAATGGCGAGGTACCAAATCTGTACTACAATAACTATGCCAAAAAAGCTAATATAAAGTCAATAAATTGTTATGTAAAAGTTGTGTTTTATCTCGTTTCTTGCTCTTTTACATACTTCAGTATTGATTCTTTGAGTTTTTCGCTGAATTCGTGGTCGGCTCCATAGCGTTCTTCCATGTCAAGGCGCACGACTTCGGGCGGCGACTCGCCGTCACCGGTTTGTAAAATCTCGCCGTAATCCATAATTGATATTTGTTCACCCGTATGTATTTTTTGGCAATATTTCATATACAGGCTGGGTTTGATGGTGACATATGCCCACACTTTTGTGCCGTCCTGTTTGATGGCGGATATAAGCTCCATCACGGCGTAGTCGTCATCGGTTTCGGATAGGGTTGTCGGATCAAAATCAACAGGAAAAGGGAATTTTTCTTCGGTCATATACAAGTTACCTCGGGCATTATCAAATAATCTTGGTGTGTCAGCTATACCATATTCTTCACCCGAAAGGGAAAGAAAAGCGGAATTTTGTATGGCTAATGCCCTTTTCACGTGCGGGTGCCTGCGCTATACTCATGACATGTTCTTTTCCAGTCCCTCCCATCAGGATTCAGGAGCCAGCATGAAAAAACTTTTGATAACGGGTTGTCGCGGTATACCGGCGCAAAACGGCGGATTTGAAACATTCGCCGAAAAGCTATCCTTGTATTTGGTCAATAAGGATTGGGATGTTACCGTCTATTGTCAGTTAGAAAGAAAAGAAAATGGCGGCGCTATAACGGAAGAGATGTGGAAAGGGGTACGGCTGGTACGTATTCCTGTGTGGGGAAAGGGGGCTTTGGCCACGGTTCTGTTTGATTTGTTATGCATGAAAGATGCGGTTAAGCGGGACGGGCTTTTGCTGACTTTGGGATATAACACGGCTATATTCAATCTGGTCATGCGCATGTTGAAACGACAATCTGTTATCAATCTTGGCGGGATTGAATGGCGCCGTTCAAAGTGGGGACGTGTGGCACAGCTATGGCTTTACCTGAATGAAAAAATTGCCATTTATGCAGCCAACCATATTGTGGCTGACCATCCGGAAATAAAAAAGCATATTGTTGCGCGCGGTGCCAACCCTCAGTCTGTGTCGATGATTGCCTATGGCGGCGATGCCCTAAGCGGGTGTGACGAGGACTTAATCAAATCCTATGGGCTCAAGCCGCACGGTTATGCGTTGGTTATTGCACGGCCAGAGCCTGAAAACCAAATCATGGAAATTATTCAGGCTTATACGCATCAAGCGCGCAACATGCCGCTAATTATTCTGGGAAACTACAGTAACGAGAAATCCTATCACCGTGACGTGATGCGGGCGGTCACCAATACCGAAGCCAAACTGCTCGGTGGTATTTATCATCGTCCGACGGTTGATGCGTTGCGTTTATATGCCGGTGTCTATATTCACGGTCATACGGTGGGCGGTACCAATCCATCACTTGTTGAAGCGCTGGGGGCGGGTAACTTCATATTGGCGCACAATAACCGTTTTAATCGTTGGGTTTCAGGTGATGCGGCATTGTATTCCAAAAACAAATTCGATTTGGATACGTTGCTCGGTGAACATATCAATCGTACAAATCTACTGGTTTCAGATTTAAAAGCACGGGCGCGCCTACGCCATCAAGAGGCTTTTATCTGGACGGATATTCTTGGTGACTATGAAACGATGCTGGAAAAAATTGTGCAGGAAAATGTTGCAAGTGAAGTGTTGGCCAATACGCCGGATAATAGTTAGCGCGGTGTGCCGGGGATGAAGACAATCTGTCTGAAAACACCATCGGTTCCCTTTATATGATCGCCCATACCAATATCACTGCCTTTATAATTTTCAACGAAGTTTGACGAATGGATAACCAGTGAGTCAATTTTGAACTCG
>QKJH01000172.1 GCA_003250865.1 Alphaproteobacteria bacterium
CACTATCAATTATCGCGGGATTAGGTGTCTTGGGCGTTGTCGGGCTGATATGGATTTACTTTACCTTTCCCCATGTTACCAGCCGTATCGACCGTTTTCTCGACCCTAATGCGGGGGATAACTATCAAATTGAAAAATCTCTGGATGCCGTGCGTAATGGCGGTCTATTTGGCACCGGCCCCGGCCAGGGTGAAATTAAGCTCATCCTACCCGATGCCCACACGGATTTCATATTCTCCGTCGCTGCAGAAGAGCTGGGTCTGATTGTCACCCTTTTGCTGGTGGCTATTTTCGTGTTTATCGTTGTACGGGGTTTCGTCCGTATCAAACAATCCGAAGACATGTTTGTTATTCTGGCTGCCGGTGGGTTGCTGGTTCAATTCGGGGTACAGGCCTTTATCCATATGGGCTCATCTTTGAAATTGTTACCTGCAAAAGGAATGACTCTGCCTTTTGTTTCTTACGGCGGGTCTTCCATGCTTGCCCTTGGATTTGCCTGTGGTATGCTGTTGGCATTGACGCGGCGTTCTACCATCGGAGGGTATAAGTAATGGCCACAAAAAACCGCAAAGGCCAAACCATTGTTCTTGCATCTGGCGGCACCGGAGGGCATCTGTTCCCGGCTTGCGCTCTGGCGGGTTTGTTGCTGGACAGCGGCTATGATGTACTGGTTCTGACCGATGTACGCGGCGGACGTTTTATCGGCAAATTCAAACGCACCATCCCCTATAAAATCATTTCATCGGACACCATCCGTCCCGGCCTGACGGGAAAAATCAAATCGGCGTGGCGTATCGGTGTTGGGGTTTTACAGTCTCTATCCGTCCTGCTCTCCACCCGTGCAAAATCCGTGGTTGCATTCGGCGGTTACCCTTGCTTTCCGCCATCCGTGGCTGGCGTTATATTGCGCAAACCCGTTATTCTACAGGAACAGAATGCCCTGATGGGACGCGCCAACCGCGCCCTCGCCCGTTTTGCCGATAAAATTGCCTCAGCCTTTAAAAATACGGCCGGTATCTCTGATAATTTGAAACAAAAAATTATCCATACCGGTAACCCTTTGCGCCCTGAAGTGGTAGACAGAACAAAGCTGTTCAGTTACGAACCACCCAAACCAGACCGCCCAGTAAAAATTCTTGTTGTTGGAGGTTCGCAAGGGTCATCCATTTTTTCAACCGTTATCCCTGAGGCTATCACACTTTTGCCAGAGGGGATGCGCCGTGCCATCACACTGGTGCAACAGGTACGCGAAGAAGATTTGAACACTGTACAAAAGCACTATGATGCGCTCAATTTTGACGTTTCCCCTATTCTGACACCCTTTATCGATAATATGGCCGATGTCTTGTCGCAAACCCATCTGGTGATCAGCCGCGCAGGTGCATCAATCATATCCGAGCTGACCGCACTGGGCATTCCGGCAATCTATGTGCCGCTGGCCGCCTCCCTTGACGGTGATCAAGCTGAAAATGCCAAAGAAATCGTCACGGAAAACGGCGGCTGGATACTGCCAGAAAGTGACTTTACGCCTGAGAAACTCGCTTCCCTGTTGCAGGATTGTCTGTCGGACTATGCCCAACTTTACAAAACTGCACAAAATTGTAGAAAACTCGGCAACCCGAATGCCACGGAAAATCTGATGGCACTAGTTGAACAGACGATAAGGAAGTAAAACAAGAACCATGACCACTTCCCTGCTTTCCCGTTTGCCCACCGTTCGTGGCCGTTATACCGAGAATACCCCGCTGGCTCCCACCAGCTGGTTTGGTGTCGGCGGTCCTGCCGAGGTGCTGTTCAAACCAAAAGATAAAGAAGATTTAGCCGATTTTCTCAAAGCTTGCCCTATAGATATACCGGTGACAATCATCGGCGTGGCCTCGAACCTGATTATCCGTGACGGTGGTGTAGACGGTGTAGTTATCCGTCTGGGGCGTGAATTTGCCTTTATGGAAGTCGATACAACCGACCCTACCCACATGCATATCGGTGCGGCGGCACTGGACATCAATACCGCCATCTTTTCCGCACAACAATCCGTTGCCGGGCTGGAGTTTCTGTCCGGTATCCCGGGAACCATTGGCGGTGCCTTACGCATGAATGCCGGCGCCTATGGCCGTGAAATGGTGGATATTCTAATTAACGCTACGGCCATTGACCGCCAGGGGAATACCCACACACTCACGCCGGATGAAATCGGCATGCATTACCGTCATACCGACGCACCCGAAGACTGGATTTGGGTGGAATGTACGCTGCAAGGTACAGTCGGCAACAAAGAAGCGATTTTAGCCGCCATCGAAGACATCAAACAAAAACGCGAAGAAAGCCAGCCTATCCGTGAGAAAACCGGCGGTTCAACCTTTGCCAATCCTGAACGCGATATACCGGGAACAGGCTCGGCATGGCAAGCAGTGGACAAGGCAGGATGCCGCGGTCTGACACTGGGCGGCGCGCAAATATCTCAAAAACATTGCAACTTCATGATTAATACGGGGCACGCCACGGCCGAAGATTTAGAAAATCTGGGTGACGAAGTACGCCGCCGCGTCAAAGAAAAACTCAATATCAACCTGCGTTGGGAAATCAAGCGCATCGGAAAAAAGAAAGAGAAGTAACATGGTTAATATCAAACTTGTTGATCCATCTATGGAGTATTTTGAAAGTCAACTGGAAGCCATCCATGAAGGATTCCCCTATTTCTGGAACGGTACAGATAACCAATACTCTGCTGAGCAGATAAAGGAAATGACCGATGACCCGGAAGAATTCATCCGCACACAAAACAAATTTTCCTCACAGGAATATACTGCACCGGATGGTACTAAATTCACCTTTGAACGTAAACGCCATTGGATTATCGACACCGACACGAATGAATATGTTGGTGAAATTACCCTGTGCCCGGGCATAAAAGATGATTTCCTTATCTATGCCGGTACAACCGGTTATGCAATTCGTCCATCGGCACGACGCAAAGGCTATGCATCCTCTGCTGTAAAACTGTCTATGGATTATACGCGCCAGCATTACCCCGATATGAAGGAAATAGTCATTTGCGTAGCGCCCACGAACATTTCTTCGGAAGGGGTGGTCAAAAAGAATGGCGGTCAGGATTGCGAAATCGTTGATGCTGGCCATGGATTTGGCATGGTTAAACGGTTTAGGATTCCATTATGAGCAAAAAAATACCCCGCAAAGTTGCCGTTTTGATGGGCGGATGGTCCGACGAACGCCCTATATCCCTGATTTCAGGTCAAGCAATTACCGATGCCTTGAATAAAATCGGCTTTGAGGCAATGGCCATTGACGTGACCAAGGACGTACGAAAATTCATTGCCGACATTGATGCATTCAATCCCGACGTCCTGTTCAATGCCCTGCACGGCAAAGGCGGCGAAGACGGCACCATTCACGGTGTTTTGGATATGCTGGGTATTCCCTATACCCATTCGGGCGTGCGCACTTCGGCCATTGCGATGGATAAAATTGCAACAAAACGCCTTTTGGCCAAGCAAAGCGTTCCGGTTGTCGGCGACATCACTGTAAAAGGTACAGCATTGGAAAAAGGCCACCCCATGCCAACCCCTTATGTTGTTAAACCAATTGACGAAGGCTCCAGTCTGGGCGTTTTTATTGTGCATGATGACGCAACACGAATTGCCGCTTATAATGCCCATAAATCCATTTGGGTAATGGTCGAACGGTTTATCCCCGGAAAAGAACTGACCGTTTCCGTATTGGAAGATGAAACCGGCCAACCGAAAGCGTTAGCGGTTACCGAATTACGTGCCAAAACCGATTTTTACGATTACAAAGCAAAATACACCGATGGCGTAACAGAACATATCGTCGGTGTCGAATTGCCGGAAGACATTTATCAACAGCTGTTGGATTGTGCCGTTATTGCGCACAAAACGCTGGGATGTCGTCATGTGTCGCGGTCGGATTTCCGTTATAATGAAACGGACGGCATTGTCTTCCTTGAAATTAATACCCAGCCCGGCATGACCGGTCTGTCACTGGTTCCCGAACAGGCCAAATATTGCGGCATCGCTTTTCCCGAGCTGGTTAAACAATTGGTGGTCATGGCATATAATGGCTAAGAAAATCAAACAGAACCCGTACCGCGCCGGTCGCCGTGCCCGCCCTTTTTTCAAAGAGGTGGTGCTGGGCAAAATCCTGCCCGCTCTTTGCGTGTGTACGGTTCTGGTTGGCGGCGTGTGGTTTTATACCAGCGGCGAGTATGAGAATATCAAGCAGCGTTCAACCGATTTTCTGATTAAAAAATCCGCCGAGATGGGCTTTGTCGTACAAAATCTCAGCGTCAAAGGACGCAAAAACCTGTCTCCTGAAAGTGTGACGGCTGTACTGAATATCAAAAGTGGCGATCCGTTATTCATCTTTGACCCCGATGTGATGCACGAACAGCTTGAAGGCCTATCATGGGTCAAAAAAGCACGCATTGAACGTCATCTTCCCAATACCGTTTATATTGAAATCACCGAGCGCGAGCCGTTTGCCCTATGGCAAAACGAAGGTGCAATGGCCGTAATTGATGACGAGGGCGTAGTACTGACCCGCGAACATCTGGGAAAATACGGCCCTTTGCTTCAGGTTATCGGCAAAAATGCCAATATCAGGGTGGCAGAGCTTGCTCAATATCTTTCCCTTGTCCCTGAAATCCAATCGCGCGTTGAAAATGCCACTTGGGTCGGCGACCGACGCTGGAATCTTTTACTAAAAAGCGATATCACCGTGCGCCTACCGGAAAAAGATGTTCCTCAGGCATTGCAGGTACTTGCAAAAATGCACAACGAGGATAAACTCCTTGACAGAGCCATTGTTTTAGTAGATTTACGTCTGGCCGATAAAGTCATTGTCAGACCCGAGCTGGGTGCCAATACGCAAATTGAACGCCCCAACTTTGACGAAGAAAAATCAAGAAAAGATAAAGCAATTTAATGTATAACAACTAAGAAGCCACGTAACCGGAGTATTCAGACTATCATGCAATTCAGCAACAACCGTAACAACCCCTTTGCAAAACCGCCCGGCAGCATTGTCGCCGGATTGGATATCGGGTCATCCAAGGTATGCTGCTTTATTGCCCGCATCAGTAACACCAACCGCTTGAATGTTATCGGTATCGGACATTACGAGGCACGCGGCATCAAGAACGGCAATATTGTCGATATGGAGCTGGCGGAAATTTCAGTTGGCCACGCCGTACAACTGGCCGAACAAATGGCGGGACAGACGATTGATTCCGTTGTCGTCAATGTCAGCGGTATTCATGCCCATTCCCATACCACCACGTCAAAAGTGTCGGTAACGGGTAGCGAGGTGAATGAAAGTGATGTCCGCAAATCACTTATCCAGTCGCGCGAGTGCGAAGTTTCGGGGCAAAACGAGCTTATCCATACCATCCCCGTATCCTATGCCATGGACAATATCAAAGGCATTTCCAACCCGCTTGGCATGATTGGCAAACAGCTGTCAACTACCATTCACGGTGTCACAGCTGCCAGCAATGCGCTGAAAAACCTGCGCACCTGTATTGCCAACAACCATCTGGAAATCGAAGCGTTCTGCGCTGCGCCTTATGCCTCGGCTCTGTCCTGTCTGGTCGAGGATGAAATCGATTTGGGCTGCACCCTGATTGACATGGGTGCCGGCACCACCTCGATTGCCGTTTTTCTGGAGGGCAAGCTGGTCTATGTTGATGCGATTGCCGTTGGCGGCTCGCACGTTACCAGCGATATTGCCCGCGGGCTGACCACGCCATTGAACCATGCCGAGCGCTTAAAAACCCTGTACGGCAGTGCCATCCAGTCGCCGCGCGATGAAATGGAAACCATCGAAGTACCGCAAACGGGTGAAGAAGACCGCTTTGCCCCGAACTATATGCCGCGTTCCCTGTTGACGGGGATTATCCAGCCGCGACTGGAAGAAACCTTTGAAATGGTGCGCGCACGGTTGGATGCCAGCGGCTATATCAATGTGGTCGGACGGCGTGTTGTCTTAACGGGTGGAGCCTCGCAATTGCAAGGACTGACCGAGCTAGGCACGCTTATTTTGAACAAGCAAATCCGCATTGCTTCACCCATCAAGATTTCGGGATTGGCCGAGGCCACCTCGGGTCCTGCCTTTTCCTGCGCCTCGGGATTGCTGCACTACAGTGCAAACCGCATGAATGAAGTGCCCAATATCATCATCCCCGTCATGACCCCCGGCAATTTCGTCTCCCGCCTCGGTTCATGGCTAAAAGAAAATTGGTAAGATTACCCAACCGAAAATAACTTATCGGCGGCGGCGCGGGCTTCGTCAGTGATGTGTGCGCCTGAGAGCATACGTGCCAGCTCTTCGCGCCGCTCATCCTTGCTCTCAAGCGGTGTGACATAGGTATTGGCATGCTCGCCGCTTTGCGTTTTATGGATGGTATAGTGATGGTGCGCGCGTCCGGCCACCTGCGGCGAGTGCGTAACCACCAACACCTGAACATCGCCGCCCAGACGTTGCAACCTTTCGCCCACGGCCTGTGCCACGGCTCCGCCGATGCCGCTATCCACCTCGTCAAAAATCATGGTCGGCACGGTATTGCTTTGCGCCAACACCACCTTGAGTGCCAGCATAAAGCGCGCCATTTCGCCGCCCGAGGCAATCTTGCTGAGTGGCCCCATGGGCGAACCGGCATTGGTGGCAATTTCAAATACTGCGCGGGTAAAGCCGTACTGTCCCCATTCGCGCTCGTCCTCAATGCGTGTCAGGGTCGTTTGAAAACGCGCCCGCTCCAGCTTTAACGGCGGCAGTTCTTTCATCACACCAACATCCAACCGCTTGGCAGCATCCATGCGAACCGTGTGCAGAGTGGCAGCGGCAGTGATATAATCCTGTTTGGCCACGGCCTCTTTCTTTTCCAGCTCGGCCAGCTTATCCGACTGGTCGCCAATCAGCGCCAGCTTGTCTTCCATTTCTTTTTTCAGGGGCAGCAACATATCCACCGTTGTGTGATGTTTGCGTGCTGCGGCCTTTAAATCGAACAGGCGTTGCTCCACGGCATTTTGTGAGCCGGCATCAAAATCGAAATCGCCCGAAAGAGATTCCAGTTGTGCCACGGCCTCGTCCAGCTCGACATTGGCACGGTTCAGGGCGGCAATGGCCTCGTCCATTCGTCCCTCGGCTTTGTCCTGCACAGCTTCGAGTGCATTAAGCGCACCATAGAGCCCGCGCAGTGCTCCGCCGTCCGAGCCTACGCCTTGCAGAGCGGTTGTCAACGCCCCGGCCAGCTTTTCCGCATGCATCATCAACGCACGTTTTTGCGACAGTTCCTCTTCCTCTCCCTCGTATGGACTGAGGGTTTCCAACTCTTCCACCATGGTGCGCAAAAAGGTTTCATCCTCTTGTGCTTTGGCGACATCCCGCATCAGGGCAATACGGTCTTCTTCAGCCTGTTTCCATGTAACATAAGCATTGCGGCAGGCTTCGATTGCACCAGCGTCCGCACAAAAATCATCCAGAACGGCGCGGTGTGTTGCCTGATTAAGCAAAGTGGCCGTTTCAAACTGACCGTGAATTTCAACCAGCAAATCGCCAACGCCGCGCAAAAACCCGGCGCTGACCGGCATATCGTTGATAAAAGCTTTCGAGCGACCATCGGGTGTTAGGGAACGGCGCAGGATAATCTGCCCGTCTTCGACCTCAATTCCCTGCTCGTCCAAGAGCGGTTTAACCGAAGCCAACGCGCTATCACTACATTCAAATACCGCCGTAACCACCGCCATATCCGTGCCCGAGCGTACTAACCGCGCCTCGGCCCGCATGCCCAGAGCAAGCCCCAGCGCATCCAGTAAAATGGATTTACCCGCGCCCGTTTCACCTGTCAGGGCGCACAACCCGTCCAACAGGTTCAACGTCACCTGTTCAATCAAAACGACATTACGGATAGTCAGGGTGGTCAGCATGGTTGCGTGGATACTCTACTTTCTATAGGGGGTGTTCACATAGTAGTAGCTGTTCGGGTACAATTCCCATTTTTTGACGGTCTTTTCAATAAAGCGGCTATTGACCAGCTCGCGAATGACCACGTCAAACATTTCTTTCAGCTCTTGCTCACCTTTGGCATAGACCATGGTAAAAGGAAAAACACGAACAGGATTATCGGGAACGATATTTTTCAGTGCACCGGGATGCGAGGCCATAAACTGGTTGGCAGCATTCAAATCGGCAAATACAATATCGGCTTTTCTATCCTGCACATTCATGAATACCTGATTGTATTCGGTATTGTTCGGAATGGAAAAATGCGCCGCGTCCGGAAAATCCTCGTTGGCTATCATTTCGGTAACATCGCCGTCCATGGTGGCAATTTTGATATCAGGGTCATTGATGCGTTCAAGATTATCGGCAGAAAACCGCATATCATCAGCGCGCACAAAAATGCCGATACCGCTGAACAACATGTCCATGGAAAACTCCGCCTCACGGGCACGTGCCGAAGCCATCCATAACGGTGTGCAGGCGGCATCGTACCGTCCGGCTTTCAGTCCCTCGACCATATTGCCAAAGGTTGCTTCTTCTGCCCACTCGATATTCAGAGAGAGCCTTTTGGCAATCTCGTTCATGATATCGATGGTAAAGCCTGACAATTCGCCTGTTTGTGCATCCATCTGACTGGCAGGTTTATACAGGTAATACCCGCAGCGGATGGTGCCCGTTCGCAGGATGCGGTCATAGGTGCTTTCCTTGGCCTCCGCTTTCGTTTCAACCACACCCGAGGACGGCATCAACCGTATCATGCCGATGGAAATGGTCAGCGAGATGAAAATAACGATTAAAACATGTGAGGCTTTCATGGTGTTTCTCCTTATGTTCAGAACCAACCGAACCAGCCACCATCGCCGTCCGTCGGCACAATCATATCCGTTTCTTTGCCGCCCAAAAGAACATAGGTGCGGTGGTACCATTCGGACGACGGATAGTTATAGCCTAAAACCGCGCCGATACGTTTGGCCTCACCCGTCAACCCCAAAGCCATATAAGCCTCGACCATGCGGTGAAGCGCCTCGGCAACCTGTGTGGTGGTTTGGTAGTCATCCACTACGGTTTTGAAACGGTTGATAGCCGCATTATATTCACGGCGGCTAAGGTAGTAGCGGCCAACTTCCATTTCCTTGCCGGCCAAATGGTCACGCGTCAAATCCAGCTTTAGCTGGGCATCACGTGCATAACGGCTATCCGGAAAACGGCGCACCACTTCGGACAGGGATTTCATGGCGTTTTGTGTCATGTCCTGATCGCGCCCGACATCGGTAATCTGTTCGTAATAACACAAGCCCTTCAGATAATAGGCATAGGGCGTATCCTTGTGTCCCGGGTGCAATTCGATAAACCGGTCAAGTGCCAAAACAGCCTCGTCATATTTCATGGCTTTGTACTGGGTATAGCCGGACATCAGCATGGCGCGCGTTGCCCATTCAGAATAGGGATAGAGCCGCTCGACCTCGTCAAAACTGTCGGCAGCGGTTTTATATTGCCTGCTTTCCAGTGCATCATGCGCCTTGTTATACAACTCCTCAACCGCCGGGTCTGACGTTTCCAGCAACGCCTCTTTTTCGGCATCGCTTTTATCCGAAGCACAGCCTGCCAATGCCAGAACCGTGGCTGTTACCATTACCCCATACGCAAACCGTTTTATTATCATGTCAGTCCTTTATTCCTATGCGTGATTTATGGGTTATAATCTATCGCCTTACGCCTACAGTGACAAGGGGAAAACAATTTACAGCCATAAACAAAACCCCATACGGGAGGTACGGGGTCTTTTTTTTATTTTTCAATTCAATTAAAGCGTGACAATCTCGAACGCATCGGGGTTGGCATACAAGGCGCGTACCAGCATGTTGTTAATGGCGTGACCAGCCTTAATCCCGTGATAGTGGCCGATAATCGGCATACCTGCCAGATAGGTATCCCCAATGGCATCCAGAATTTTATGACGAACGAACTCATCCGAAAAACGCAAGCCGTCTTTGTTCAAAATTGTATCCTTGTCAATCACGATGGCATTGTCCAATGAACCGCCACGTGCCAAACCGACCGAACGTAAGTATTCGACCTCGTGCGCAAAACCGAATGTACGGGCACGGGAAATGTCACTGCGGAAATTGCCGTTAACCAGTGTAACGCCGCGTGTCTGTTTACCGATAGCAGCCGAATCAAATTCGATGTCAAAGCTGTAATTCGTAACCGATGCGGGTTCAAACGTTGCTTCTTTATCGCCTTCGCGGTAGGTTACCGGCTGTTTGATACGGATATAGCGGCGCAGTACATCTTGTTCGGCCGTTCCAACACAATCAATCATAAACATGAAATGATCCGAGCTGCCGTCCATAATCGGCACTTCGGAACCGTTCAATTCAACCACCACGTTATCGATTTTTGCAGCCGACAGCGCCGCCATCAAATGTTCAATCGTGCCAACCGAGACACCATCCGCATTGGCAATCAGCGTACACAGTTTGGTATCCGAAACGGCATCATATTTTGCCGGGATAATATTGTTTTTGTCCGTTACATCCACCCGTTTGAAAACAATACCCGTATCGGCATCGGCCGGAACCAATGTCATTTTAACGGATTGCCCCGAGTGCAACCCTACTCCGACACAGCTTATCGCTTTATTTAACGTTCTTTGTTTCATTTTATTAGTGACTTTTTACTTTTTGGTGGTTGTATTTTATGGACTTTTCTCTATTGTCCTTTATATAGGAAACACGGTACAAGGACAAATAACGGTTTGTGACGAATTATTACAAGCGATATAACGTCAAACCCGTGATAAACCCTTCGCCCGTTTGCGTATCATA
>QKJH01000120.1 GCA_003250865.1 Alphaproteobacteria bacterium
CGATATTGTGGGTATAAAACTATGCCCCAAAGCAATAAATTGCAAGCAGAAAACACCGTTTCGTAGGTGTGAAATTCAAATGGTCGGGGAGCCCAGATTCGAACTGGGGGCCTCTTGTACCCAAAACAAGCGCGCTACCAGACTGCGCCACACCCCGACGGTGTACGGATTAATATCGGATATGGTTTAAAAATGCAAGCAATTTGACGCGATAAATAGGATTTTTTATCCGTTTTATGCCAGAACAGGGCTTGGCAAGGTGATGTAAGCACGCTATTTTGAGGAAAAATCGACTTATAAGGATAAACCATGAAACTGTGGCCGTTTGGTAAAGATAAAAAAGCTGAAGAACAAAATCAGCCGGAAGAGACCCTATCACCGGATGTAAATACGTTGGCTCCTGAACCTGACTTTGTTTCTGAAGTGGAAGCTGAGCCTATCCTGGAAACCGAGCATCTGCCAAAACCTCCGCAAGAAACGGTCCAAGAGCCGGAGGTTGAACCAGAGCCGGAACCGCAGTTGGATATTGCTAAAGAAGAGCTGGCTGAAAAAGATGAAACTTCTTGGCTGGCGAGACTGACAAAAGGGCTATCAAAATCTTCTTCCAAGCTGACCATGGGAATCAGTGACATTTTTACCAAGCGTAAGCTGGATGACGATACGCTCGAAGAACTGGAAGAATTGCTTATCATGGCCGATATGGGGCCGAAAACAGCTGCGAAACTGGCTGCCGATTTTGCCAAGAACCGTTTCGGCAAGGACATTGAACCCGAAGAAGTCAAACAGGCTTTGGCAACGCAAATCGCCGATATTCTAAAGCCGGTAGCCAAGCCGCTGACGGTTGACGCTGCAATCAAGCCTTATGTGATTTTTGTTGTCGGGGTAAACGGTACGGGGAAAACCACGACCATTGCCAAGCTGGCACAGCGTTTCCGTGGCGAAGGCAAATCCGTTCTGATGGCAGCGGGTGACACGTTCCGCGCCGCTGCGGTGGAGCAGTTGAATATTTGGGCACAACGCACCGGTTCATTGTTTGTCGCCAAGGAAACGGGCGCGGATGCGGCGGCCGTTGCTTATGAGGCTATTGAACAGGCCAAACGCGACAATATCGATATTGTTTTGATTGATACGGCAGGCCGTCTGCATAACAAAAAAGAGTTGATGGAAGAACTAGCCAAAGTTTATCGTGTTATCGGTAAAAACTGTGAGGGTGCGCCGCATAAAACCATTATTACGCTGGATGCCACAACGGGACAGAACGCGGTCAATCAGGTTGAGCTGTTTAATGAAGTCACGCCTGTTGATGGCATGGTGGTCACCAAACTGGACGGGTCTGCCAAAGGCGGTATTGTCGTTGCGCTGGCCGAAAAATTCGGCAAAGATATTTATGCGGTCGGGGTAGGGGAAACGGCAAAAGACCTCGAACCGTTTGAGGCCGAGGTCTTTGCAAATTCCCTATTGGACTTGTAATATTATATCCCGTTATTTTAAAACAGGTATAATTTTTTGGGCAGCCTGATCGGTTAGATCCAGGGGTCTTTCACCAAATGTTCTGGCAACTTCACACGCATTGTGGGCAAAGACAACAATTTGTTGTTCGTTGGAGTCGTACAAATCTTCATAATGTTTAACATGTACGGGAAAGCTATCCGTTTCAATAATGGTCTTTCTGACACAAGAGCCATTCTTGGCAATGTCTTTCACCTCGTGAACGGAAATGCCGTTTTCTTTAAAGATTTCAACGATGCGGTTGGTTGTTTGTGATAAAATGTCGTTTTTTGATTCAACGGCGGAACCTGTTTGCTTTACTACTTCTTCCATTACTTAACCTCTTACTTTTTACGCACACACACCTGTCATTATGAGGAGTCTAACATAACGGCATGAAATTGCAATAGTTTTGTTATGGTAAACCTTACGGTGCCAGAACGGGATAGACGGGGATTTGACCGTTACGGATCGGTTCGGTAATCTCTGCCAGATTTTGTGAAAAGACGCTGCGCAGGTATTTTCGGCTTGATTCATCCAGTTTATTCAAAAAATTCTCTTGAAAATCATGGCTGTGATGCAATGATCCGTGTGATTGGATGTATGGCGATTTATCATGGTTGCTGGCAAACAGGACATAGGCGTTCATCTCGAACTCGTCCTGAAGAGAGCGTAAAAGATATTTGTCAAAGTTTCGGCGCGGCGAATTGGTTGGATAGGGCGCAGTACGCATGACTTGTCCCTGATGGTAATAGGCGCGTCCGATTTCAGCCAGCTTTTCTTCGGTAACATCTCCGGCCAGCTCGACAGAAGAACGAATATTCCATCGGATGAGGTCAAGGGCATGCGGATCACTAAAACGGTATTCCTGTTGTTCTTCAATAAACTTTTTCAACTCGTGCAAGGTCGCTCTGGCAACATTGTCCATTTTCATCATAATGGCTTCGCTTTGTCTTAATTCCGATATGGCAGTAACAATATTGACATGCGTAAGAATGGGATGGGCTTGGCTTAAATCCGTGCTATACTCGGTATTAAGGCGGAAAGGGCGATTATGTGTGATGGATGTCTGAACATGATAGCTGTCGGTTAATATACTTTGCATGATGCCGTCATCCAATGTCGGATAACGGTTATAGGAATAGTTTTCGTGGTAGATGTCTTCGGCCAGCTTTTTAAACACTTCCAGCGTTTGAATTTGCGGCAGGCTGTATAGCAGCCCCTGTCTTTGAGAAATGTCGGCCGGTTGATAGCTTTGGGGATACATGGGAAAAAAGGCGTAGCTATTGTCCAAAAAAGAATCAACTTCCATTGTATCAAGAAAGGCTGCCAGACCTTGGGCGGTTTCAATTGGGGCATCATGTAAAGGCGAACGCGCCATATTATTTATCAG
>QKJH01000111.1 GCA_003250865.1 Alphaproteobacteria bacterium
GTTTGTCTTTGTCCAAATCTTTTTGGATATTGACCTCATCCCATATACGGATGAAATCCAATACATGGAAAGCCAGCAATGTCGAGCGGACAATGGCGCTTACATTTTCGCCTGTGCGGAATACCATGCGCGATATATAGGTTGCTCCGAGTGTATTGATAATATGGTTTGTTATACCGGTTGCGACAATCTCGTTACGCAGGGGATGCTCTTCAACAAGCGCAGCATATTTTTTGGTAATGGTTTGTGGAAAATAATTGTGCAAATAGGTGTCGGCTGCACTATCGTGAATGATGTCCGATTCCAGCAATGTTTGATACAGGCTGATTTTTGCATAGGATAGCAAAATGGCCAGTTCCGGACGTGAGAGCGGCTGTTGTTTGGTTTTCATTTCAGCCAGACGGTCATCATCAGGCAGATTTTCGACCGTGCGATTAAGCAGGCCGGATTTTTCCAGCTCTTTCATCAGACGAATCTGGTGGTTTGTGTTGCTCACCGCATTATGGCCGCATAGGCTGATGGCCAGAGCCTGTGCCTTGTTATCCTTTAGCACAAGCGAGGCAACATCCTTTTCCATCTTGTCTAGTAAGATATTGCGTTTTTTAAAATCAATATCCGCATGTGAAAGCAGAATTTTTAGATTGACTTCGTGGTCGGAGGTATTCACCCCGGCTGAATTATCAATAAAGTCGGTATTGATACGTCCGCCATGATGGGTATATTCGATACGTCCTACCTGTGTACAACCCAGATTGGCGCCTTCACCGACAACCTTGGCACGGATTTCTTTTCCGTCGATGCGCAAAGCATCATTGGCCTTGTCTCCGACCTCGTCGTTGGTTTGGTGTGTGGCTTTGACATAGGTTCCGATACCGCCGAACCATAATAAATCAACCTGTGCAGTCAGGATTTTTTGCATCAGGGCAGGTGGGGTAATCGTATCTTGTGCAATATTCAAAAGCTTTTTAGCCTCGGAAGTTAGCTTGATGGCTTTCTCGTTACGCGAGATTATCATACCGCCTTTGGATAAAGCTTTGGGGTTATAATCTTCCCAGGAAGAGCGCGGCAGGTTAAATAGCCGTTGACGTTCCTTAAATGATTTTTGTGCATCGGGGTTCGGGTCGATGAAGATATGGCGATGGTCAAAAGCCGCCACCAGTTTCGTAACCGGTGATAGTAACATGCCGTTGCCAAATACGTCGCCGCTCATGTCGCCGACACCGACACAGGTAAATTCCTGTGTCTGGATATCTTTACCCATCTCGTAAAAATGGTGTTTGACGCTTTCCCATGCGCCGCGTGCGGTAATGCCCATTTTCTTGTGGTCATAGCCGTGCGAGCCGCCCGAAGCAAAAGCATCGTCCAGCCAGAAACCGTGTGCGGTTGAAATGGCGTTAGCCGTATCGGAGAATGTGGCTGTTCCTTTGTCCGCCGCAACAACCAGATAAGGGTCGTCAGGATCATGACATAGCGTATCATCGGGAGGGCAGGGTTTCCCGTTTTTTAAATTATCAGTTATATCCAGTAAAGCGCTGATAAAGAGCTTGTAACAGGCAACCCCTTCAGCCAAAGTTTTTTCGCGCGTAGCCATATCGGATAGCTGTTTGCAAATGAATCCGCCTTTGGAGCCGGTTGGAATGATAACGGTGTTTTTAACGGTCTGGGCTTTCATCAATCCAAGAATTTCAGTGCGGAAATCTTCGTGTCTGTCTGACCAGCGGATACCGCCGCGGGCAATTTTTCCGCCGCGCAAATGTACGCCTTCGAAACGGGTGCTGTAGATAAAAATTTCTTTGAACGGTTTGGGTAAAGGCAATTCACCGATATTGCGACTGAGCAATTTGATACTTAGATACGGTTTTACGGTTCCATCTTTTTCACGCTGGTAAAAATTGGTACGTAGTGTGTTTTTGATAATGTCGATAAAGGCACGTAATAGGCGGTCGTCATCCAGCTTGGCAACGCTTTCCAGCTCTTTGTCCAGCTCTTTTAATAGAGGCTTGGCTTTTTTATGTGCCGTTGTACTATCTTTTTGGTGTGGAGAGTGTAGTGTTTCAAACAGACTGCACAAAAGATGTGTAATGTTGGGATAGCTACACAGAACATTGATAATAAAACGCTGGCTGAACGGTATGCGGATTTGCTTTAGATATAGGCAATAGGTGCGCAGCAGAGTCACTTCACGCCAGTTTAAATTGGCAGCCAGAACAAGACGGTTCAGTCCGTCATCTTCCATCGCGCCATCCCAGATATGATTAAAGGCTTCTTCAAATTTTTCCTGTAAGGATGCGGTGTCGCTAACGGCAACCGATACGGTACATTGGAACTGGTGTACCCAGAATTGGGTATCGCAGTTGCCGGGTGAAACAGTATAGGCACGCTCGCTAATCCCCTCGACCCCCATGTTGCGCAAGATAGGCAGTATTTCGTACAGTGCAACATTTTTGTCTTTGCGAATGAAGCGGATTTCCAAAGTACGATCGTCTTCGGTTGTTTCAGGCGGGACGATTTTCAATAGATAGTTTGCATCACTTTTGGCAAGTATATCTATCCACTTCATATCCTGTATAGCCTGTGTGGCAGAATTTTGCTCTTGATAAACAAGGGGAAAGGCCTCGTTCCAGCGTTCAAGAATTTGTTTGCTTTCCTGCTCGCCATGATGTTTATGCAGCTCGTCATAAAGCTTTTCATTCCAGCTTTGTGCCGCTTCACGCAATTGCTTGCGGATGGATTTAATATCAAAGTCAGGTAGGTGGTAGTCGGGATGGGTGATAATAAAGCGCTGTTGAGCCAGCGGATTATCGTCAACTGAAACATAAAATCCGGTTGTTTTGCCGCCGAGTTCCTTTTCCAAAATGGACTGTATTTTTTTGC
>QKJH01000030.1 GCA_003250865.1 Alphaproteobacteria bacterium
GAACCATGCATTAGCACAATCGTTGCCCACACCGCATGAACCGCCATCAAGGCAATGGCCATAACCCCTGTTACACTGTGGAAACTGACTGTCAAAGTGTCTCCAGCAAGTCTGCTCATTAGCGAGGTACCTGCCGTATCGCAGGCAAGGCCAAGCCAGAAAATTATAAGATGCCAATTATTAAGCGAACCGGAGAGCTTTTCACTCCAAACGCCTATTGTATAGAATACGAGCGCCAGCGTAATAAAAACAATTGCAAAAAGCATGGCATACATCTCCTTTCTATTTGCCATAAAAAGTTGACAAACTTTCTTGCCGAAAACTTGTCAACTTATCTTGGAAAAACACTGCAAATAAAATTTCGCCATTTAGTCGACAATATTTATTGGCTTCACATCATGCTCAAAACGGGGATATGGTGCTATATCAGCGAGCATATACAAACCATGTGACAGACAAAGATAAAAGCGCCAGTGAAATGAAGGTTGTGAGTACACTGACTGTTTGCCAAACAAGTATTGTTGACCAATCGTATCCGCTAAACATTGGAAAACCCCAGCACATAATACACATGGCAACAGTAACCATCAGCCAAACAATGGTAATACGCATTCTTCTTTTTGTTATTTGTTGCCGCCTGTTCATTTTCTTTCTGCGCAATCCTAAAAGGAAAAAAGTCACAGCCAATAGGCACGCAATAATTGTAACAGATGAAAGAACGATGTCCAAAAGCTGTCTGTCACCAATTTTGTAAGACTGGGTAAGGTCTCCGTCCAGTATGTTTTTAATGTTTTTTACCAGTTTGACGTTTGTATTAGCGCTATTGGACAGCAGGCAGATTGCAAACCGTTCATCCGGCAGTATTGCCACTTCTGTTGCGTAATTGGGATTATCTCCCTGGTGCTCAATAATTGTTTTATCGGCATTTACGAACCATCCTGCCGCATAATACATACCGTCGACAGCCGAAACAGATATGTTTCCCTGATGGGATTTTGTGATAACCGTTTTAAATACTTCGGGGACGTCCTGTATAATGCCCATCTGTATGTTCATCCAGCGCCCCATATCCGCAGCACTTGACATGATATATCCCGCTGGCTTGTTACCGGCGTAATCCGGCGCGTCATATGGTGTTGTAATAGAAAAAGAAGTGCGGTAACCCTGCGCCAGTTGCCCCGTTTGTTGAGCATCTGCTTTATAGACGTAAGTATTATATAGTCCCAAAGGCTGAAATATCTGCTCAGTCATAAAGTCTTCATAGCTTTGACCTGACACAACTTCAATAACCAAACCTAACACATCATAATTGACCGTTCCATAGCTGTATTGCTCGCCAGGAGGGAATTCCAACTCGGCATTCACCAACATTTCTACGGTTTTTTGTAACATATCCGGCGTGTTCCCTTGTGGAATGCCTTGAAAATGCTTTTTATTTGTCAAACCGCTGGTATGGTGCAGAAAGTCATTAAGTGTAAGGCGCTGCATATCAATGGGCTTCCCTTGATACTTTAGCGTTAGCCAGGGTAAATATTTCCCAACAGGATCCGTCATGGAAAGTAGTCCCTGCTCCTCCAGCAATAAAATCCCCGCACCGGTAAAAGCCTTGCTGACCGAAGCCAGTTCGTATAGCGTGTTTTCACTGGCAGGCAGGCCTTTCTCCCGGTCGGCGAAGCCGGAAGAAAAGTAAAGCGTTTCATTTTCGTCAATTATAGAAATTGATATACCGGGTACACCTGATATACGACAAGCATCATCCAACAATGTTTGTATTGCCACAGACTGTGCGTCTGATAGCGCATAAACCGGTGTTGTGAATTCAGCTAATAGGATAAGTGATACCATTGCAGTAACAATCATCTTCTTCATTAAAATTCCCACTTAAAAACCATCCATTATGTAAATAATCCGCAATTCAAAACGGTTTACGCATTTCTGATTATCTGAGTTTTGAAATACTCTTTGAATCCATCTTATCACACTTTTTCGCACAAACAAAGACATACCTTCCCCTTGAGGGAAGATATGTCTTATATGGTGCGCGAGGCGGGACTTGAACCCGCACGTCCGTAATGGACACTAGAACCTGAATCTAGCGAGTCTGCCAATTCCACCACTCGCGCGCATTTATCATTCATTTTTTAAGGAAACATCAAAAAAAGCCTGGTGCGAGTGACGGGACTTGAACCCGTACGACGGTTGTCACACGCCCCTCAAACGTGCCTGTCTACCAGTTCCAGCACACTCGCAAATCCTGTCTCACAAGTGCCCAACGCACTGTTTTTCAGGCTTTTCGCGCAGGTCCTAAAAAAAGACTGCTTGATTATTATAGCCAGAACCAGGCCGAATGTCAACCTATAATTCCTGTTTTCGGCAAAAAATTTTTAAGGGACTGCTCTTTCACTGCAAATTGAAATTTTCAACGAAAGAGCAGCCCTTGTTTTCATCCGGATGAAGCCTTTGATCAAACTTTTCAGCGGGATTCCATGGGTATATACTTTCTGTGGGTCTCCACACACTCATACCGAGGGCGAATCAGCTTTCCGCCGCCGGAGAGTTCCTCCATACGGTGAGCACTCCAGCCGGAGATACGGGCTACCGCAAACAAGGGTGTATACAATTCTCGGGGCAGGCCCAGCATTTCATATACAAAGCCACTGTAAAAATCAATATTCGTGGATATAGCATCTTTATGTCGGCGTTCCATCAGAAGCTCTTTTCCGATTTTCTCCACACTGCTGTACAGCATCAGTTCCCGCTGCTTTTCCTTTTCAACAGAAAGATCTTTGACATATTCTCGGAACACTTCACAGCGTGGATCGCTTTTTGTATAGACGGCGTGTCCCAAACCATAGATCAGCCCACGACT
>QKJH01000071.1 GCA_003250865.1 Alphaproteobacteria bacterium
GTGGCTTGTGTCGTCACGTTGGCAATGACATCAACCACCGGCTCATTGACGATCACGTTGCCCAAAGCACCACGCATGACATCAGCAGCCGGAATCATCAACGGCGAGTGAAACGGTGCGGAAACCGGAAGCGGCAAAGCCCGCTTGGCGCCTTTTTCCATCGCCAATGCCGCCGCTTGTTCCATGGCAACCTTGTGCCCTGAAATAACAATTTGTCCCGGAGAGTTATCATTAGCAATCGAACAGTTACAACCATCTGCATTAATTTCCTCACAAATTGCTTTAATAATATCGGTATCCAGATTAAGAATGGCAACCATGCCGCCTACCCCGACAGGAACAGCCTTTTGCATGGCCTGACCGCGTGTTTTGAGCAGACGTGCCGTATCGGAAAGCGAGAAAGCACCGGCTGCACACAAAGCACTATATTCTCCCAAGGAGTGACCGGCCACACAATCAACCGCGGATGCCAAATCAAGCTTGGCCTCTTTTTCCAAGACACGCATGACAGCCATACTGACCGCCATCAAGGCCGGCTGGGTATTTTCGGTCAAGCCCAAATCCTCAGGCGAACCTGAAAACATCATGTCGGATAATTTTTGCGATAAAGCATCATCCACCTCTTGAAAAACTTCTTTAGCGGCGGCGTATGTATCAAACAGCTCTTTGCCCATACCAATAGACTGGCTGCCTTGTCCCGGAAAAATAAAAGCGTGTGTCATCGTGTTTTATCCCATCATTATCATGTTAAAATGTGATGCGGACGATAAACAATCTGGCGAGAATGTCAAGTCGGAGTTATGCCCTTAGGCGGCAAGGCTGAGACGATAATCCAAAACGCGGTTGGTCGTCTGGTTCAAGGTGCGCACGGCCATGGCTTCTTCCATGCGGAATGCCTTGACGGTTTCCTGCTGATACTGGCTCATTTTCTCACTGGTAAACCCTAAGTCGGTTTCAAACACAATGTCATAATTTTCAGCCAACAAACGTTTGGCCATTTCGACATCAATCCCCATTTTTTCACCTAAAACGGTTTCAATCAGCATCTGTTGGATAGCATTAGCATCAGAATTGACTTGATTTGTCATGATTACATCCTCTTGGTATGTGTTTATTGATATTGCCCCATACTCATATATTAACAAAAACTTAACACTTCTATTTCAAAAGTCAAACAATTAAAAAATTGTTCAGATATTTCTTGCATTTGAGGCGATTATTTGTATAGTGGCGGCTCATACTCCTTGCTCGAGTCATAGGGATTTGGGCTTTGATTAACTGCCATAAGGAGGTTTTATATGGCTTTTTACGAAACCGTGTTTATCGCACGGCAGGAACTTTCTCCTGCACAAACCGAGGAATTGGCTAAACAATTCACTTCGGTTGTTAATGACAACGGCGGTAAAGTTGAACGCACCGAACACTGGGGATTGCGTCAACTCGCTTACAAAATCAACAAAAACAAAAAAGGCAACTATGTCCTTTTCCACATTTCCGGTAACGGTGCAACCATCGCCGAACTGGAACGTATCATGCGCCTGAACGAAGACGTTCTTCGCTTTATGACCGTGGCTTTGGAAGAATTGCCGTCCGGTCCGACCATCATGATGCAGGACAATGACGATAATGACAGCGCTCCGTCGGGTCGTACCCGCTCGGGTCGTGCTCCCAGAAAAGAGACATCGTTTGAAAACGATTCCAATACCGAAGAAGGAGAAGAATAATGAGTGAAGCTCCAGCACGTCGTCCGTTTGCACGTCGCCGCAAAACCTGTCCGTTTTCCGGTGAAGGTGCTTTGGCCATCGATTACAAAGACATTAAAACGCTCAACCGTTTCGTGTCCGAGCGCGGCAAGATTATGCCCAGCCGTATCACCGGTGTTTCCACAAAGAAACAACGTGAATTGGCTTTGGCTATCAAACGCGCCCGCATGATTGCTTTGATGCCGTTTGTCGGTGACGAAAATTATAACAAGTAAGCGTGTTAATTCACCTTGATTGTTTGATGAAACCGTAAAGGAACCAACCAGTGGAAAACCAAAACCGCCTTGTAACACGAACCGAAATGCTCGCCGCCGTTATCGCCGGCCTGATATCGGGCGGGCTGTATGCCGTTCAGGCAGTCAACCCCGCATTGGGCAGCATTCTTGGCATTTTTGCCGGAATACCGCTTTTTGTTGCCGGATTGAGTTTTGGAACGGTGACCGTTGTTCTGTCAGCTTTGATTGGTACAATCGGCTGCACGCTCATGGCACCGGAAATCAAAATATTCGGTATATACATCATTATGCACGCCCTGCCCGTTGCCGGACTGGTAACGTTGGCACTGCGTAACCGTAACGGTGTATTCTATCCGATTGGACGGATTGCCACATGGTTGATGGGGTATATCGCCCTTTTGTTTTTAGGCGCAGACACCTTTTTGTTTCTGACAAAAGGTATCTCGTTGCAAGAAAGCCTGCATGACATGATGATGGCGCAAATGGATAACATGATTGCCCAAAATCAGGCAATGTATGATTCACTGCCAATCGAACAGGCCGAGACCGCAAAAGAACAAATGGGTAATGTCATGCTTACGATGGCCAACATCTATCCCGGTACCTTTATGATTTCTGCCATGCTGTCTTTGGCAGCCAATGCGGTTATTGCGATGCATCTGCTTAAAAACAGTGTACGTCTATCGGCATTGCGCACCACGTTCGATTTCAACAGCCTGACACTGCCCCACTGGGTAGCTGTCGCCGCCGTTGTTTCGGCCGGGGTATCGTCTTTTATAGACGGGCATATCGGCTTTGTTCTGGCCAATCTGAGCATTCTGTTCTTTGTAATAGAAATGCTCGAAGGACTGGCCGTCAT
>QKJH01000145.1 GCA_003250865.1 Alphaproteobacteria bacterium
CCCGTTACAACATCGGGAAACAGACCGAAATTGACATTCATCGGCTGGAAGGTATCGGCATTTTCCGGGGTGATGATGTGATTGAGCAAGGCACCATGAGCCGTTTCGGGCGGCGGATTGGCAAAACCTTTGCCGCCAATTTCGGCCAGTGTCATGCGCGCGGCAATTAATCCGATGGCGGCGCTTTCAACATAACCTTCACACCCCGTAATCTGACCGGCGAAGCGGATATGTGGAGCATTTTTCAGACGCAACTTACTGTCCAGAACCATGGGTGAATTTAAAAACGTATTGCGATGGATACCGCCCAGACGGGCAAATTCGGCATTTTCCAATCCCGGTATCATGCGGAACACTTTTGTCTGTTCGCTGTGCTTCATCTTGGTTTGAAAACCGACAATATTGTATAGCGTTCCCAGTGCATTATCCTGACGCAACTGGACAACGGCAAAGGGCTTTTTGTCGGAATTCGGGTTGGTCAATCCCACGGGTTTCATTGGCCCATAAAGTAGTGTCTGTTTCCCGCGTTCGGCCATAACCTCAATCGGCATGCAGCCATCAAAGAAGTTTTGTTCTTCGTCCTCGGCAGCACCGCAGGCCGTCAGTTCCCACGGCTTGAATTCAATTTTTTCGGCTTTCATCAAGGCCTCATAGAATGCCCAATATTGTTCCTCGGTCATCGGACAGTTGATATAATCCTTGCTGTCGCCCTTGTCATAGCGTGACTGGTACCAGGCTATGTCAAAATTGATGCTGTCTTTGTAAATAATAGGGGCAAGGGCATCGTAAAACGCCAAAGAGTCCTCACCGGTTGCTTTGCTAATGGACGCAGCAAGCGGTGTTGACGTTAGCGGGCCGGTGGCAATAATTACTTGTCCCCATTCTTTCGGCGGTAAATCGGTGATTTCGCCTCGTTCAACCGTAATATTTGGATGGTTTGACAGGGTCTGCGTTATATCCCCCGAAAAGGTGTCTCGGTCAATTGCCAGAGCACTTCCGGCCGGAACTTTGTGCTTGTCGGCCATCGCCATAATTAACGAGCTCATTTGCCGCATTTCCCAGTGGATTTGCCCGACCGCATTGTATTCGTCATCATCCGAGCGGAACGAGTTGGAGCATACCAGCTCGGCCATATTTTCGCTTGTATGGGCCGGGGTTACTTTAAGAGGACGCATTTCGTGTAATACAACATTTACGCCGTTTTCGGCCAGTTGCCATGCGGCCTCGGAGCCGGCCAGACCCGCACCGATAATATGCACTGTTTTGCTTTTGTCGTTCATGTCATGCGTTTGTTTGTAACGTTGCTTTTTTTATAGTCGAAAGCTCTGTCCATGACAAAGAAAAAAAGTGTGTATTTTTACTGTTTACAACTATTTTTCCCTTGAATTTACGGGGTGAAAAATGGTTTTATAGTGATATTAAAACTTTGTTAAGAATTCGATTTTTCTGCAGAATATCATTCAACAAAAGGTTCCCCTGATGAAAACGCACGACAAAACTATCAATGACAACACAGCAAAGGCTGGAAAAGATACAAAATTCGGCAAACAGGTTCTGAAAGCCAGTGAAGAAGAAGTCGAAATTCGCACTGATTCCGCCAATCAGAGCGAGATTTTGCCGGAACATCATGTACGTGCACGCCAACCGTTTGTCTTTTCCAACAAACAGGTTGTCAAACCGATACGTCGTCCGTTTATGCACCGTGCGATGCAGACCATCGGTGTGTTGTTGACATTTGCCTGGGTGGCGCTTTCGGCTTTGTATGTGGATAAAACAATCGGATGGGGAAATTTGGGAACGTTTCTACCACACGAGCTGGGCGGTTTTCTGGCCGGTGTGTTAACGCCGATAGCCCTTTATTGGATGGTGCTGGCGTTCGTTATGCGCTCTTCCGATGTGCAAATGTATGCCGAAGCCTTGCGCGGTGAGCTGGAGGCCATGATTTTTCCGACCGAAGATGCCGAACTGCGTATCAATAACGACATTGAAATGCTGATGCGTCAATCGGTTGAAATGCAAAAGGGCGCCAAAGCAGCCGTTGAATCGGTAAGTGAAGCCCGCCAAATGCTTAACGAAGATATTCGTAAATACACACAAATGACCAATTCGGCCAGTGCGCACCTTAGCGGACTAAGCCATTCCATGAATGCGCAAGGCGACACGCTGCTTGCCAAAATCAAACAGCTTGAGGAAAGTGTTAATTCTATTGAAAACCGCGCGCAAAGCGGTACCAAGGCATGGGATAGCGCAACTGCCAAAGTATTGGAACGTATCAATAATATTGAAACGGCACTGGACAAAGGTGCGGATAATGTTTTGGAAGCTGCCGCCAAAGCGGATCAGAAAACACAATCCATTCATGACTATTTCGCCCGTACCGCCGGTGAGTTGGACAGCAAGACCGAGGAAGTGCTTGACCGCTTGACCCGCGCCTTTGCCAAATTCTCCGGCCAGTCCGAAACACTGGATGAGATTCGTGCCCGCATTGATGAATCGGGTATGGGGTTGAGCTCCACCATGCGCGAACATTCGAAAGAAATGGATTATCTGGTTCAGCAAATGTCAGACATTATGCAGAAATCCGGTGAAAAAATTGCCTCCGAGCGCGAAGGCTTGCTGGAAACGGCTGAAAAAGCGGCTGAACATGCCGGTGAGGTGGCCTCACAGTTACAAAAAGGAACCAGTGCGCTGTATGCTGTTACCGATGATGCATTGGATAAGGCCAAGTTGGTGGAAAACCGCATGATTGGTCAGGTTACGGCACTTGAAGCAGCACTCAAAGCCATGGACAACCAAGGTGATAAGATTGAGGAAAGCTCGCAGATTGTGCTCGATGCTTT
>QKJH01000106.1 GCA_003250865.1 Alphaproteobacteria bacterium
GATAACATACTGCCCAAAAATTTCCAGACACTGTTTTAAGGATAATAATAAAATCGTATGTTTTTTTTGGACTTTCTGCCATTTAATTTTTATTATAGCTACAAACCAACCACGAGAATCACTTTTTATCATGTCTTTGCCAGCATCGTATCAGTCTTATCAAGATCTGCTGACCATAAAACATAATGACGCTTTTGCCGCTTTTGATAAAAACGGAAATATTGGCGTTGACGAGAATAATGAGTTTGAGGGGTTCTTTGTCAATGACATGCGCCATCTTTCAAAATGGAATCTTATTTTTGAAGATGCTCCTTTCAGCCACTTAAAAGCATTACCGCTGCAGAGTGATGGGGTAATTATGACTCACCACCTGCGTAATGATGAGTTTTATTCCCATGACAATGTCATTTTTGCACCGCAAAGCTGTCATGTCCTCCGGCAAAAACTGCTATACAATGATACTGTTTATGAGCGTATTGAAATCAATAATTATGCCACAGAAAGAATGTCTTTTCGTTTTGGCTATGACTTTGAAGTTGATTTTTGTGATTACTTTGTTGCCCGCCAAAAATTCAGACACCGTAAAACCGGCCGAATAAAAAAACCCGTCTTGTCCGAGAAAACAGTCTGTTTTGATTATAACGGTCTGGATAAAATTGACCGCTCAACGACAATTGCGTTTTCACATAAACCCCAAAATTTAAAACATGATAAGGCACGTTTTAATATCTCTCTTAACCCCAAAGAGCAGTTTACCTTGCTTGTTGCTATTGGTCAGAAAAAGCGAATACAAGGAAACGACTTTTATGATGTTTTACAAAAGAAGAAAAACGAGCATCTAACGCATGGCCTTGAGTGGAAGAATATTGATACATCAAGCGGCCGTTTCAACACATGGCTCAATAATTCAAAAAATGCTCTAATTCGGTTGTCCTCCCTTAAACCCGGTGGTATTTTTCCGTACGCAGGGTTACCCCGTTTTAATGCAGCATTCGGAAGGGACTCTTTAATTGTTGGGCTGCAAACCCTTTGGGTTAATGATGCTATGACCAAGGGCATTCTTCATTACCTAAGTGAAACCCAGGCCACTCACACCGATGCCGAGTCAGATGCTCAGCCCGGAAAGATCATCCACGAGGTGCGGCATTCTGAAATGTGCCATGTTGGCGAAGTTCCGTTCGAGCATTACTATGGTTCAGTAGATAGCACTCCTTTATATGTTATGCTGGCTGCAGCTTATCTTGAAAAAACACAGGATAAGGAAACCTTTCAAACACTTTGGCCGCATCTGAAGGCTGCATTAAACTGGATTGTCGAATATGGAGATAGTGACAAGGACGGTTTTATTGAATATCACAAAACCGGCAACGGCGGCCACAAAAACCAAGGATGGAAGGACAATGCTTCTGCACTTTTCCACGCCGATGGTTCATTTGCACAATCTCCTATTGCACTATGCGAAGCGCAGGGTTACGCCTATGCCGCATACAAGGGCGGCGCCTATATAGCCGAACATATGGGGGATGGCAAAGCCGCGGCCGAATGGAAAGAACGCGCCAATACATTATATAAAAAATTCAATCGTGTTTTTTGGGACAATGAAATTGGTGGTTATGTCCTAGCTTTGGATAAAGACAAGAATCCTTGTCGTGTACGCACTTCTAACATGGGTCATCTTTTATATTGTGGTATCGTCCCTGAGAATAGAGCACATACCATTGTTCGTACATTAATGGATGATGACATGTTTAGCGGCTGGGGTATTCGTACTGCCAGTATGCGGGAAAAACTTTACAACCCGATTTCATACCATAACGGATCCGTGTGGCCGCATGATGTATCGCTTATTGCTGCGGGCATGACAAAATACGGATTTTTTGACCAGGCCATGACACTGTTGTTAGCAATATTTGATGCCGCGCAACAATTTGAACATATGATTTTACCTGAGCTTTTTTGCGGCTATGAACGTAGCGAAACAGACCCTCTGGTGCAAGTACCTGTATCCTGCATTCCTCAGGCATGGTCTTGCGGTGCACCGTTTCTTTTGCTTCAGGCATCTTTGGGTATAAACTATAACCAAAAAACAAAGTCCTATGAAGCCCGTAACGACAAGCTCCCACACTTTATCAATAAGCTGGAAATACGTTGTCCTAAAACAGGCGAGATATTACTCGTGAAATAGGATTCTTTTTCATAGCGTCCATCATTGCCTCACCGAGCAATGCCGGACTTTGTGATACGACAATACCCGCTTTTTCCATTGCTTTCATTTTGGATTTGGCATCACCTTTGCCGCCTGCAATGATTGCGCCGGCATGCCCCATACGCTTTCCGGGGGGTGCGGTAACACCAGCAATAAATCCCGCCACCGGTTTTTTGCGTTTGTCCGCTTTGATAAATTCGGCCGCTTCTTCTTCGGCGCTGCCGCCAATTTCGCCAATCATCAAAATTCCCTCTGTTTCAGGATCATCCAAAAACAAATCAATGGCATCAATAAAATTTGTACCATTGAGGGGGTCGCCCCCAATACCAATACACGTGGATTGTCCCAAGCCGTTGGCGGTCGTTTGTGCAACGGCTTCGTAAGTCAATGTTCCCGAGCGCGACACAATACCGATTTTACCACGCTTGTGAATATGGCCGGGCATGATACCAATTTTACATTCATCGGGGGTGATAATACCCGGACAGTTTGGTCCGATGAGACGTGACTTTGAGCCTTTTAATGCCGTGCGAACCCGCAACATATCAAGAACCGGAATACCTTCTGTGATACACACGATAAGAGGCACTTCAGCTTCGATAGCTTCGAAAATAGCATCCGCTGCAAATG
>QKJH01000043.1 GCA_003250865.1 Alphaproteobacteria bacterium
AAGCTGTAGCTGGCTGACCGTGAAACAAACTCTTCTCTTTTTTGAGATTGAATATCCTGTTTATTTTTGTAAAGCAGCTTGTATATACCCCGGCCGACAGAGTCTCCGGCTTCCTTGGCAAATTTACCGACAACATTTTTGCCAAGTTGAGTGCTTAGTCCAATGGCCATTGCTCCGAGAAGGGTATATTGAAAAGGGGCTGGAGAATAGTGCAATATGGGCTCGTGGATTAAAGAATAGGCGGTTGCTATAAAAGCCGTTTTGCCAAAATTATGCGGTGTCAGAAAATAGTCCAGAGCGTTTTTTTCTTTTTTGACGATGCTCTTTTTGTTTTTCTTCAGTTTCGTTACTTTGTCGTCTTTTACTTCATCCATGTACGCATCCTTTACGCTGTTATTTTTCATATATATTTTGAAATAACGGAACTGTCAATTGATAAAAATGATAAAGCATCTTTACGGCGTAAAAGGATGGCTGTACACTGGCCATAGTTTTTCTTAATGCTGCGGGTGGCTTTTATGTTTTCCAAAAAACCGGTTTATGAACGTATCTTGCTTAAATTGTCGGGAGAGGCGTTGATGGGCGACCAGCCATTCGGCCTGGACACCAAAGTGGTCGAGCGTATTGCCGATGAAATCAAGGATGTTAAAGAGCTCGGGGTCGAAGTCTGTGTTGTTATCGGAGGAGGGAATATTTTTCGCGGCATCTCGGGGGCTTCGCACGGTATGGACAGAACGCAGGCCGATTATATGGGCATGCTTGCCACGGTTATCAACTGTCTTGCCATGCAAAATGCGTTGGAGCGTATCGGGGTACATACCCGCGTTATGTCGGCTATTCCTATGAATGAAATCTGCGAACCGTACATCAAACGCCGTGCCGACCATCACATGGAAAAAGGCCGCGTTGTCATTTTCGCCGCGGGAACGGGCAATCCGTACTTTACCACCGACAGTGCCGCCGCTTTGCGCGCTTCGGAAATGAAATGTGATGTGTTACTCAAAGCCTCGATGGTGGACGGTATTTACTCGGCCGATCCGAAAAAGGATAAAGCCGCCGTACGTTATGACCATCTGACCTATCTCGAAGTATTGGCCAAGGACTTAAAAGTTATGGATGCCTCGGCCATTTCATTGGCGCGTGATAACGATATTCCCGTCATTGTCTTTTCGCTCGGTTCCGAGGGGGAATTGGCTAAAATCATGGTCGGTGATGGTAAATATACCAAAGTATCGAACGAATAGGCATCTTTACCGTTGAAGTTAAACGGTGTTTTGTGCTTTATTAGGCGCACACAGATATTACGGTATATAAAAAGATAGGATAGTAAAATGTCAGATAGTGCCCAGATAAAAGAATTGCGTTCCCGCATGGAAAAATCGCTGGATCAGTTGCATAAGGAATTCTCGGGTTTGCGCACAGGCCGCGCATCGACGAATATGCTTGAACCGGTAAGTGTTCCTGCCTATGGCTCGCGTATGCCTATTAATCAGGTTGGTAATGTCACTGCTCCCGAAGCGCGTTTGTTGGTCGTCACCATTTGGGATCAGTCATTGACCGAAGCTGCTGATAAGGCTATTCGTGACAGCGGTTTGGGATTGAACCCACAAACTGAAGGCAACGTCATCCGTATTCCTGTGCCGCCTTTGTCCGAAGAACGCCGCAAGGAATTGGGCAAGGTTGCCGGCAAATATGCCGAAAATGCCCGTATTGCTGTTCGCGGTATTCGCCGTGATGGTATGGATGGCGTAAAAAAACAGGAAAACGATAAAGAAATCTCGGAAGATGAAGCCAAGCGTAATTCCGATTTGGTTCAGAAACTGACGGATGAGTACATCAAGAAAATCGACGAAACTTTGGCGCATAAAGAATCTGAAATTATGCAGGTGTAGTAACCTCTAGCGTGAAGTAAGAAGTTGAATGGACAATCATCTTATCGATACCCTAAACATCCCTGAGCATATTGCCATCATTATGGATGGCAATGGGCGTTGGGCAACCCAACGCGGTAAACCGCGGACTTTCGGCCATAAAGAAGGTGTCAATGCCGTTCAGCGTACGGTAGAAGCTGCGGCTGAACTCGGCGTTCGCTATATCACGTTATTCGGCTTTTCAACGGAAAACTGGAAACGTTCGCATGAAGAAGTCTCGGAATTAATGGGGCTTTTGAAAATGTATCTTAAAAGTAAGACGAGTGAGATGCATAAAAATAATGTCCGTCTGACCGTTATCGGTGACCGATCCCGCTTGGACAAGGAGATTGTCCGGTTGATTGAAAATGCCGAAACCCTGACAAAAGATAATGACAAGCTGCATGTTCAGGTAGCGCTCAGCTATAGCGGCCGTTACGATATTACGCAAGCCGTACAAACGTTGGCTCGTGCTGCCGTTGACGGTAAAATCAATCCGGATGACATTGACGAAACCGTTTTTTCTTCGGCATTACAGACAAACGGCGTGCCTGATCCTGATTTGCTGATCCGTACTTCGGGTGAAAAGCGCATCAGCAATTTCCTCTTGTGGCAATGTGCCTATAGCGAGTATTATTTTACCGATACCTATTGGCCTGATTTTGGTAAAGATGATCTTGTTGAAGCCATTCGGGTTTATTCCAAACGTGATAGGAGATTTGGTGCTGTTACCGATAAAACCAACGTTTCTTAAAAGTTTTCATGCAAAGTTGGTGCCGTGGTTTACACGATTGACACCGCTGCAACAACGCCTTGTTTCGGCAGCCATCCTTGTGGTTCTCGCTGTTGCTCTTATCGCTTTCGGTGGCTGGTTTTTTGTTGTTCCGTTATGGATTTTGTCGCTTA
>QKJH01000184.1 GCA_003250865.1 Alphaproteobacteria bacterium
GGATTACAATCCTAAAGGCGCTTTGCAGGCGCTGGATGAAACACAACCGCCCGCCGGAACCGAGGGCTCCGAGTGGCAGGAAATCATGAGCGAACGTCAACTTTTGCGTACACGCGGGTTATCGGATATGGGTAAAATCGATGAGGCTCTGGCATTAATAAAAGACAGACAGGATTATACGGCACTGGGGCTTCGCGCTGATATTAACTGGCGGGCAGGACGGTGGAGCGCTGCGGCAGAGACATTGGAAGACTTGATTGATTATGATTTAAAGCATCCTGAAAAAGACACGGCCGAAACCATGAAACAGCAAAGCGACAGAATAGTTGAATTCGTGCTCAAACGCGGTATTGCGCTGGCGTTGACGGGTAACCAGAAAGAGCTGAACAATCTGTATGCCGATTACCATACCTTGATGGAAGGCACGGATGTCGAGGTAGCCTTTAACGTGGTGGTACGTGCGCCTAAATCAGGATCGCTGGCCGATATTCGTACGCTTAAATCCCGAGTTAAAGAAGTCGATTTGTTCGATACCTTTTTGAAAAAATATAAAGTCAATGCTCCGGCTGTCACCATGCAACCTCAGCCAGTAAAAGATGAAGAGGAAGCCCTGCCGCCCGAAGGTGATTTGCAATCGCCGCAGGATGAGGCCGATGATAATGCCGTGGAGCATGAAGAAGAGCATTAATAATGGCACTGGAAAAACAATACCCGCCTGAAATTATTGAAACTGAGCATTTGGTGTTAAAACGCCAGAGCGTTGATATGGCCGAGAGACTCTTTGTTGTCAAAGATAGGGACAGGGCACATTTGACTCCGTTTATCTATTCCATGGACAAGACGCACTCGGTCGAAGATGTGCGCAACAGAACAGAGATGCTTTCGCGTAAATGGGATGAGTATGCCAACTATTCCTATCTTCTATTCAGTAAGAACGATAACAACGAAATCATCGGTGCTGTAAAGCTCCGGCTCATGAATTGGGAAAGTTATTCAGTGCATGTCGGTTACTGGTTGGTCTCGCCGTACCAAGGGCGCGGGCTGATGGCCGAGGCCGTGACAACCATGGTGAAACAGGCGTTTGACATGGGATTTAACCGATTGGAAATCCGCTGTCGTCCGGATAACAAGCGCTCGCAGGCGGTGGCCAGACGCTGCGGCTTTACGTACGAAGGAACGTTGCGCCAGGCCAGTTACGTGCGCGAACAGTTTTACGATGAGATGGTTTTCTCCCGCCTGAAAAGTGATAGCTAGAGTTAGAGTTGCTTACCCGCCGGCGGAGATGCCAGTGGTAGCTTGAAGCGTCGGCCCGCCAAAGCTTTGTACCAACGAGCCGGAGATAAGGTACCAGCCGTCCACCATCACGAAAAAGATGATTTTAAAAGGTAGTGAAATCATAATCGGCGGTAGCATCATCATCCCCATCGACATCAGGATGGAGGCCACGACCATATCGATAATCAAAAACGGCAGGAACAAAAGAAAGCCGATTTCAAAGGCGCGGCGCAGCTCGGAAATCATAAAGGACGGAATAACGATATGCAGTGGAATGGATTCCGGTTTGGCACGCTCTTCCTCGCTGAGGTTGCCCAGATTGGCAAACAGCTCCAAATCTTTGCCGCGGACATGTTCCAGCATAAAGGTACGGAACGGCTGCACGGCTTTCTCAAAGCCTTCCATTGGTTCGACCCGCTCGGCAATCATCGGCTCTACGCCTTGCTGATAGGCTGCCTGAAAGGTTGGCATCATAACAAACAGGGTCAGAAACAGGGCTAGACTGATAATAACCGGATTTGGTGGGGTTTGTTGAACACCCATGGCCGAACGCAGAAAAGACAACACAACGACAATGCGGGTAAAGGCCGTCATCATCATCAGGATTCCGGGTGCAAGGGATAAAACCGTAATCAGGGCAACCATCTGGATAATGCGTCCGGCATAGGAACCGCCGTCAATATTGTCGCCGCCCAAATCAACACTCACGGTTTGGGCAAAGGCCGGAAACGCTGTCATCAGACCGAGTGCCAACAACCCAAGGGCAAATATAAACAGGGGCTTCTTACTTTTCTTACTTGGGCATTTCATCGGCTTTGTCCCGTTTGGCATGGTGTTTTTTGTCTTTTGGCGCTTTCTTGTCCTGTTTTTTGGACGGCTTAAGCTCTGTATCAATGATGAGGTCATTCGTTCCGCCCGTCAAGAGGAGATATTCTTTCTCATCCGCTTTGACGATGACCAGTCGGCGTTTGGCATCCACGGTTAGAATTTCAGAAATGGCCAAGCGTTTTTTATCGCCCAAACGGCGTGTCGGTAAATTGCCCAGACCAAAATAGCGGGCAATATAGGCCATCAGATACAAAAGACCGATAACAAAACCAAAGGCAAAGATGTATTTCAAGATACTGATTTCATCCATAATATTTTACTCTTCTTCGTCATCTTCCCAATCGTCATCATCACTCTCGTAATCCATAAAGTCCGTTTCCGACAACTCGGCCAAGGCAGGGTGATTTTTCAAAGTCGCGGCCAGATTTTCAAGTGATTTGACCATGGCAGCCAAATGCTTATCCAGCTTGTCCTGATCTTTTTCCGGAAGTTTGACAAACGCATCGCATACGTATTGAACCGCATATTCAATGCCAACCATGTCCACTTCGGCATTGGATTCAATCTCATCAATGCATTGGTCGACAAAGGCCGTGATTTCTTTGAACCGTTTTTCAACGGCGGCAGCGGTGGAAAGGTCGGGGGTCGATTTCATGAAACTATCCTTTTTTCAATGCGTGTCAGGTGTTAAGACT
>QKJH01000109.1 GCA_003250865.1 Alphaproteobacteria bacterium
ACGGTAATCTTTGCGGTAAATCGGTTTTTTCTGAGCGGTGTCGGACATGGTGTATATGTACCCTATTGGTTTGTTTTTTGGTGTTTTATTGATAATGGTGCGTATCTTGCAAAAATAGTCTTAACATGCGCAAAAAAAAGAGACCCGAAAGTCTCTTTTCACATAGTTTAAACTTAATCAAGTAGGGTAATAACTTACTCGGCAATGTCGCGGATGTATAACCGGTGTGTTATCGGGAATGTTTCGCTCAACTGGCTGACAACCGTGTTGGCGGCCGAACAATCCATCGAGGAAGCCTGCGGCCAGGCAACAACATGCATGCCGGCGGCTTTACCGGCTTTCATACCGGAAACGCTGTCTTCGATAACCATACATTCCTCGGGGTTTACGCCAAGACGCTTAGCCGCGGCCAAAAAGCCTTCGGGGGAGGGTTTGCCCTCGTACACATCGTCACGTGACATGGAAAATTCGAACGGGTTGCCGTAATCGCTCAGGTGATTGGCCAGGCAGTTCATGTTGGCATCAACAACTTTGCGCGGGCTGTTGGATACGGTGCATTGCTTGATACCGGCTTTGGCCAAAGACAAAACAACGTCCAGTACATTCTCACGCGGCATAACCTGATGGGCGTGGTGGGCATAGTAATCTTCGACAATCTCGCACCACATATCCAGCGACATGGCCAGACCCAAATCTTCCTGCATCTTTTTATGTGTTCCCTGATAGCCGACACCAACCAGTGAATCAACAAAGGCGTGTGTTACCAGAATGTTTTCGCGGCGGCCGGTTTCAATGATACAGCGTGCATGCACAGGTTCACTGTCCAGCAACGTTCCGTCAATATCCCAAAGAACTGCTTTTATATTCTCAAGCATGAAAATCTTACCCTCGGTTATGTTCTATGATTCCTTAAAAGGCGGGTTTATGCATAGTATATTGCCTGACGCGATGCAATAGCGCAAATAACAAAATCCTACGAAATGTTACATGGTGTAATAAAACGGCAAGGCCACACAGCTTTGCTGTTTTTACAAAATCAATATTAATTATACGTGCAAGGCTTCAAACGGAGTTAAAACCTGTTCAATTTTTTCACGTGTAATACGTCCATCAGGGAATGTTGCTAGAATGTTTTCAACAAATTCAGGAGATTGAAGGTTTTTATAATATATGGAATCAAGGTTTTTTTCGCCATTAATCCGTCGCACAAGCCAATCTTTATCGTGTTGATTGTTGGGAATGGCATCTTTGAAATCGGGGTTGTATTTAACAATTTCGCGTGCTGTAGAAACCATCATTATTTCTAAAGCATGTTTGGTTTCGGGTTTTGTCGCATGATGATAAAATCCATATTCACCCAGACTACCGCTATTTTCGATTTTTGTTTGCTCTTCTTTGGGAAGTTCTCTGAATTCTTTAGTTTTTTGTTGTTCTGCTGCATCTGTGCCCAGATATTTGCGCGCTTTATCCCAGGCATTTGCAATTTCTCTGTAATGCATGGCAATACCTGCGTCACTTGCCGCATTGGCAAGTTCTCTAAACGTTGCAATAAGTTCCTGTGTTTTTGCTTTTTTATCAGACATGTCGACTCCTTATACATAATAAAATTATCATTCTGTATAGAGAGAATTATATACTATGTCAAATATTATTGCAGGGGGTCGTAAGAGTCAAAAGCGGATGCTTGACTGCCTGTGTCTTTTTCACCGTTGCGGCGGGCATCGACATATTTGAGCAGTTCGAACAGGATGTCGCGCGTATTATCATGGGCAACGGCTGAAATCGTATGGATGGGCGTTTTGCACACGGTGCGTAAATCCTTGATTTTCTGTGCCAGCGTGTCGCGGTCAATCGCATCGATTTTGTTGATGGCCACAATCTCGGGCTTGTCAGCCAGACCTTCGCCGTACTGTTCCAGCTCACGACGAATAACGGTGTAGGCCTCGGCAACATCATCCTGTGTACCGTCAATCAGGTGTAATAGAATGGCTGTGCGCTCGACATGGCCAAGGAACCTATCACCCAGTCCCGTGCCTTCGTGTGCTCCTTCGATTAACCCCGGAATATCAGCCAGAACAAAGTCCGTGCCTGCTCCGTCCAGCTTGACAACGCCCAGATTGGGGGCGAGGGTGGTAAAAGGATAATCGGCAATTTTGGGTTTGGCTTGCGTAACCGCTGACAAAAAGGTGGATTTACCGGCATTGGGCAGGCCGATAATGCCGGCATCGGCAATCAGCTTCAGTCGTAGCCAGACGGCGCGTTCCTGCCCTGGAAAGCCGGGAGTGGATTTGCGTGGTGCCTGATTGGTGGCTGATTTATAATGGGCATTGCCAAAACCGCCGTCACCGCCATACAGGAAAACGACTTCTTCTCCGACCGTGGTAAAATCAAGTAGAATGGTTTGTTTGTCTTCGTCCAATATTTGCGTACCGACAGGGATACGAACTACCAGATCATCGCCTTTGGCACCGGTTTTTTCCCGTCCCTGGCCATGATGTCCTGCACCGGCTTTGAAATGCTGGGTATAACGAAAATCAATCAATGTATTGGCATCGTCAACACAGCGAAAAATAATGTGACCGCCGCGCCCGCCATTACCGCCGTCCGGCCCGCCGAACTCGATAAATTTTTCACGGTGGAAGCTGACGCATCCCGCGCCGCCGTGACCGCTTTGTAGATAGATTTTTGCCTGATCCAGAAATTTCATGATTTTACCCAATCAAAAAGGGGCGATGGTAAAACGGAACCGCCCCTTTTGAAAAATAAATAATTGCTACGTGTGCTTATTCA
>QKJH01000204.1 GCA_003250865.1 Alphaproteobacteria bacterium
GACAAGCTGGGCGTGCCTCTGAAAGAGCGGGAATTTCTGGCCGGCGTGGCCAATGTCGCCGTAGATGCCGTTCTGGATTCCGTATCGGTTGCCACGACATTCAAGGAAAAACTGAACGAAGCCGGCGTTATTTTCTGCTCCATTTCCGAAGCGGTACAAAACCACCCCGAGCTGGTAAAGAAATATCTCGGCTCGGTCATTCCGGTGGATGACCACCGTTTTTCCGCGCTTAATTCCGCCGTATTCACGGATGGTTCGTTTGTTTATGTGCCCGAAGGTGTGCGTTGCCCGATGGAGCTGTCGACCTATTTCCGCATCAACGCCATGAATACGGGACAGTTTGAGCGCACCCTGATTATCGCCGACAAGAACTCCTACGTGTCCTATCTTGAGGGCTGTACAGCTCCCATGCGCGACGAGAACCAGCTTCATGCAGCCAATGTCGAACTCATCGCCCATGAAGGCGCCGAGATTAAATATTCAACCGTGCAAAACTGGTATCCCGGTGATGAACAGGGCAAAGGTGGTATCTACAACTTCGTGACCAAGCGTGGTCTATGCGAAGGGCGCGATTCCAAAATCAGCTGGACACAGGTTGAAACAGGTTCAGCCATTACGTGGAAATACCCCTCATGCATCCTGAAGGGCGATAATTCCCAAGGCGAATTCTATTCGGTTGCCATGACCAACAATTACCAACAGGCCGACACCGGCACCAAAATGGTGCATATCGGCAAGAACACGAAATCGCGCATTGTTTCCAAAGGGATTTCAGCCGGTAAATCCGACAATACCTATCGCGGTTTGGTCAAGATTTTACCCGGAGCCACCGGTGCGCGGAACTTCACGCAATGCGACAGTTTGCTTATCGGTCAGGAATGCGGTGCCCACACCGTCCCCTATATCGAAAGCCAAAACCCCTCCGCCATTTGCGAGCACGAAGCCACCACCGCCAAAATCAGTGATGACCAGATGTTCTATGCCACCTCGCGCGGCATTAGTGAAGAAGAAGCGGTTGCCCTGATTGTTAACGGTTTCTGCCGTGAGGTCCTTCAGAACCTGCCGATGGAGTTTGCCGTCGAAGCCCAAAAACTGATTGAAATATCGCTTGAAGGTTCGGTCGGCTAATTGCCTTCATGCTACTTGTCGATTTATTGCTCCGCACCAACGGTTTTTCTTTAAAAAAGGCTGGATTACGGGTTAAAATACCCTATCTGTAGGGGTACAATCTATCTGTAATTTTAATAACGGAAGTAACCATGTTGAAAATCAAGAATCTTCACGCGCAAGTGGAGGAAAACGAAACCAAAATTCTAAAAGGATTGTCGCTTAACATCGGCAAAGGCGAAGTGCACGCCATCATGGGACCGAACGGCAGCGGCAAATCCACCCTGTCCTATGTTTTGGCCGGTAAGGACGATTACGAAGTCACCGAGGGAAGTGCCAAACTGAACGGTCAGGATTTACTCGACATGGATGCCGATGAACGCGCCGCAGCGGGACTGTTTCTGGCCTTTCAATACCCGGTAGAAATTCCGGGCGTGCCGATGACCACCTTTTTAAAAACGGCTATCAATTCTATCCGCAAGAAAAAAGGCGAAAAAGAAATTGAACCGGTTGAGTTCATGAAGATGCTCAAAGACAATTGTGCCAAGCTGGGCATTAACCCGGACATGATGAAACGTCCCGTCAATGTCGGTTTCTCGGGCGGTGAGAAAAAACGCGCCGAAGTATTGCAAATGGCCATGCTGAACCCCGAGTGTTGCATTCTGGATGAAACGGATTCCGGTTTGGATATTGATGCCTTGCGCATTGTGGCCGACGGTGTCAATGCCTTGCGCAACAACAACCGTTCATTTGTGGTCATTACCCACTATCAGCGCTTATTGGATTACATCAAACCCGATTTTGTCCATGTGATGGCAAAGGGAAAAATTATTAAATCCGGCGGCCCGGAGTTGGCGCTGGAACTGGAAAAAGACGGTTACGCCTCGTATATCGAGGATGAAAAGGCGGCCTAACCAATGACAGTAGGACATTACTTAACCGAAGCTGTAAAGCAAATGGGGGATTTTCCCGAGGACTGGTTGAATGACCTTCGCCGCAAAGGGCAATTGCATGTCGAGCGTACGGGACTGCCCACCGCAAAAATCGAGGAATGGAAGTACACACCGCTGAAATTTCTGAATGGCGCCAACTATGCCCCCGATGTCCATCACGGCCACACGATTGGCGAGAAACAGCTCCCCGCTGACTTATTCTCTGATTCTTTGGTTCGCGCAGTTGTATGTAATGGACTGTTCCGCCGTGACTTAATGCGTGGCCGCGAGACTATGCCCAAGGGGGTTTCCCTCACCTCGCTCTCGCGCATGATTAATGAATATCCGGGATTTGTTGCCAAATATCTGGGCAAAACCGGCATGACGGAAACGCAAATCATGCTGGCGCTCAACAGCCAGTACATGACGGATGGCTATGTCTTGCATATTGCCAAAGGCACCGTTGTAGAACAGCCGATTGAAATTCTGTTCTATGGTGAAGGCGATAAGGTTCATAAACCTTCCGAAGCACCAATGTTCCACCCGCGTCACCTTATCGTCATGGAGGAAGGCGCGCAGGTCACCATCATTGAACACCACACCGGTAAGGACAGCTATGTGGCCAATCACGGCTATGAAATCTTTTTAGGAAAAGGTTCGACCTGCCACCATTACCGCTATCAGAACGAAAGTGCTTCGGCCGCCCATATCGCAACGACCAATCTGATACTACAAAGTGATGTATCCT
>QKJH01000084.1 GCA_003250865.1 Alphaproteobacteria bacterium
AGTCCCAGAGCATCTTCTTTCATCGTGGCCAAATGCACGTCTCCGGCGTCCAAAAGTTCCTTGACGCGTGCTTCGGGTTGATAGGAAAGAAACTGGACACTTTCAAGCCCCAGCTCGGCAACCCGCTCTTGAATTTCATCTAGTTGACGCCCCTGCCCGACGAATAGAAAACGCAAAGGATATTTCTTCGGCTCCAATAACTTTATGCCTTGAAACAGGGTTTCAAAATCGTGCGCCATACCAAAATTTCCGGAATACAGAAAAGTTGTCCGTTCCGGCAAAACAAAGGGGTTTTCATCCCTTTCCGGCAATTCATACCGCTGAAAGAATGTATCCGGCCAATTATTAATAATGACAATCTTCTCTTTCGGGATGGATTTATATTCAATCATGTAACGCGCCATATCCCGTCCGATAACAGCAATTTTGTGATGCCGTTTCAATGCGAACTTCATCTTCATTCTCATTATCGTCAGAAACCATTTGGGCAAACCGGCACCCATGATGGGCAGAATTTCCGGATGCACCTCGTGCGACCAGTGAACAAGTTTTGTCCGTTTGAGCAGGCGGAGCATTGGTGCCACACAAGCCAGCAAAGGAGGATCGGTCATAGTCACTGTAATGTCATGGGACTTTGTCCACAATAATGCCCAGGCAAATTCGAACAACAGACGCGGATATTCGGCAAAGGGAATAGGGTAATGCATTGTTCCGACTTTCATGCGCCGTACAGAGATATTCTCGTGCAAACCTTCGGGAACGGCTTCCCTACCCTTGGCGGTCAAAATCGTAACCTGCCAGCCTTTGACGGCCATAAATTCTGCAAGCTCCAACAAACGCAAAGCCATCGCCCCCTTATCAGGAGGAAAGGTGCGATTGATAAACAGAATGCTGGGCTTTTTGTTTGTATCGGTTGTCAAGTCCGTTTCCCCTGAATACGAATGGGCTGAAATCCACTATTGTCAAACTATGCCATCATTCTAACCGAAACGCAGATAAATACAAGTACTACCATAGTGTCGCACCCTCCAAAAAGTATTTGCATAAACCATACAACTGCGTTACTCTGGCCGTCATGGGGTAACCGTTAAGAGTTTGAGCAAGCGTATGCGTACCAGTTATTTTTCCTATAGCAAGTTTTCCGTCAACACCCCACAGCACCGCCATGTCGACTATAATGACGTTCAGCCTAACAATAATTTGTACCACTCACTTTATTTTACATTGAATGTAAAATCCGATACCCCTGACAATAACGGTGATGAAAATGACGTCAGCATTGATACGGCACTGTCATGCATACAATCCAACAATGCGCTTTATGAATCGGACTTCGTCGCCAGCATTGCGCAGAACGGTGATAATGATGATGAATACATGGTTTGCCTTGAACTACCGCTTTTACGTGTTCAGGAACAATTGACAGCCGACGCGCTGGTCATGAGCTTTGTCCGTTTTGAAGATGCTCTTTACAATATTCTGGCGCACCACCGCAACGGTGAAGACTATGACAATGATAACGAACTCTTTTATGCGGAAAGTGAAGATGACAACCAACCCCGTGAAAAACTCTATGTTGACGGACAATTGATTTCTACCGATGACATGCACAGTTTCATGCTCAATGTTCAGGACACTCTTTTGAGCGATGAAGAAAAAGGCCTGTTCAATCTGACAGTTGAATATTTTGCCAATGGTGATGAGGCTACCAGCCCGAACATAGAAAACCAGATATTACGAGCCTATATCAAATGGCACATGCAAACGGCCCACCGTCAACATTTCAAAGAACTGGCCAAAAACAGATTATTAATGCCTAAAATTGAAAAAGACTGCAACTCAGCCGACATGGCATTGATATACAAATCCTGATTACCGCATAAAAAAGTGAGGATCACACAACCCCTAGGGGTCGGATATCCTCACCGATAGCGACTATATGCTTTCCCGCACGGCTTTGCAATATAAATTATTCCTTGACTTTATTGTATTATGTAAATAATATAGTCTTTATTAAGAAAACGCTGTTATAAAGAAAAGCATGGAAAAACAATCGCACCATATTCGTGGCAAACTGGCCGCTTTTACTATTGCTTCGGCCATGCTCCTCGGCCTGTCAGCTAGCAAAGCGAATGCCCAGAACAGCGCAAAAAAAGACCGTTTTATCAATAAAATTGCCCATATTCTAAAACCAAAAGCCGTTTCCGTTTCCTTTGGTTGTATCCATTGGGGCGGCAACTCATACCAGAAAAAAGGCGCCTTTCTGGGTGAATATTCGAGTATAACCGAGGTCGGTATCAGTAAAGAGGATTTAGTGGTCGGAGCCTTGCGTCAATCCTATGCTCAGGACATCACCCAAACCGTTTTATATACCCATTATAAAAACGCGAGTTTTGATGATATATATGTTGAGTCATCAATCTATGCCGATACTCCGTTTTATACGCACCACGCACTTTACGAAATTGAAACGGTTGATTTTAATCAAAACCAAAATTTTGGCATCTTCACCCGACATGATTTAGGTGGACATAATAATACGCGCTACGAGTTGCAACTCGGTGCTTTCAATAATTCCTATTACCGCATGTCCACATTGACTTCTATCGGCCTAAGACAGGAAAATATCTTTCGTGCCAATGGCCTTAGCGCAACACTTAATGCCGGCATTGTAACCGGATACAATCGTGAGGAAGTTGGTAAAACCGCCTATCTGGGTAATAAAACATCGGCACTGGTCGGAGCTTCTTTGGACTATACCTTTAAAAACGGAATCAATATCCAG
>QKJH01000138.1 GCA_003250865.1 Alphaproteobacteria bacterium
GCAAAAAACCCGATTTATTTATGTTTTTTTTAATTCCCTGCTTTAATATAAGGCAAAAATATCATACGATTTACAAAATATAACGATAAAGGCACCTTTTACCCTATGGCTACCTCCCCATTTTTCAAACATTTGTCCTTTTTTCGCATCGCAGGATTCTGCGTTCTTTTCACCCTTATACTCATCAGCCTAAGTACCCCCGCACAGGCAGGCCATATCACACTGACGGACAAAAGCGAAGCCGTGCCGCTTTCAACTGCCATTTCGCAATTCGAAGACAAAACAGGGGCTCCTTCGGCACCTCAGGCTTTCAACTACTTTAAACAGCTCACCCATAGTGACATAAAAAACCCGACCAACCGTCGTGTTATTAATTTTGACAGCGGCAAGCATACCTACTGGTTGCAATTTACCCTTACCAATAAGTCCGAGAAGGAAGCATGGATACTCTCTTTGGGTAAACTGTTTGCAGGCAATAGCTATATTCTTGACCATCTAAGCATATACGAAGGTGAAAACCATGTCCCGATTGCCGTTATCTCGGGCAATATGTCGGAAGAAAACCGTACCCTTGTTGATGGAACAGGCATTGCCCTGACGCTAACTCCGGGAGTGACACGCACCATTACCATGCGTATTGACACCACCAAATCCGCCCCATTGACGATTGCGCCTGAAATTGTAGAGCGAAGTGTTTTCAAAACCGAAGTTGCCCGCCAAAAATTGATTGCCTATGGTCTGGTGATTATCTGTATCGCATTCATTTCAATGGCCTTAAGCATGCTGGTCATGAGCCGGCTGCCTTCCCTGTTGTTTTTCGGACTGTATCTACCCTTGCTTATCCTATTTACCATGGCACACGAAGGTGCCTTGCACTGGTTCTCTCCCTTCTTGCCGGTAATGCTGCATGAACCGCTCTACATCGTTTCTTATTTTGCAACGCTGTTTTTCTCGCTGCTGATTTTCCGCCATTATCTGGACATCCCCGATAAATCGCGCAAATTGGATGCCGCTTTGATTATTCTGGCCGCCCTTATTCCAATGGCACCTGCTTCGCTTATCATCTATCAGGATTATGAGCCGTGGATGAATATGCTGTACCAATATACACCGCTTGCCGTAGCCCTTATCGGAACGGTCATGGGACTTTTCTACGCTTTTTCAGCAGCCCTTCCCCATAGTTTCTGGTTATCCTATCTGGCTCTAATCGGCGCATACGGTGCTTTGGCGGTACACAGCTCATTACTGCCCCTTAATAACCAGAATACCGTTCTTGCCTTTCTGATATTGGTTTGCCTCCACATCGTTTTGCTAAGCGTTGCCCTGATGACCAAAATCCGGCTTGTCCTGGCGCAACGTTTTGCTACCGAAGAAAGCCAACGCCAACGCCGCAAACAACAAGAAGAAGAGCAGCGCCAACGACAAAAGCTCATTCAACAATATGAAAGCAAAGTCAAAGAGCAGGAAAAAGAATATCTTCAGGAGTTGCGCCGTCAGGATGCTGCCCGCAAAAACGAACTGATGGCCGCAAAACAAGAAGCCGAACGCGCCAACGAAGCCAAATCCGACTTTTTGGCGATGATAAGCCATGAAATCCGTACACCGCTAACGGGCATATTGGGAATGGTACAATTAACCAGCCAGTCCCCTCTAAACACGCAACAGCGCGAATATATCGACACCATCCAATATTCAGGCGAAACCTTGCTGGCCTTGCTGAACGACATTCTGGACTTTTCCAAAATCGAAAAAGGCAAGCTGGAGCTGGAAGTTATCAGCTTTAATCTGGACAAATTGCTTAAATCCGTTTTGATGCTGATGTCCGGCCGTGCCGGTGAAAAAGGGCTTGATCTCAAGCTGGAATTGGATGAAACCATTCCCGCCTGTGTTCAGGGCGACCCAACCCGTATCCGTCAGATTTTGCTCAACCTTATCAATAATGCCATCAAATTCACCGAGACAGGTGGCATCACCTTGCGCGTGGAAAAACTCTCCGATGACGGCAACTTTGTTAAATTGAAATACAGTGTTATTGACACCGGTATTGGTCTGACAAACGAAGCCCGCTCCCGTTTGTTCAGCGCCTATTCACAGGCCGATGAATCCATCTCACGTAAATATGGCGGCACCGGTTTGGGTCTGTCCATTTGTAAAAAGCTGGTTATGGCCATGTCGGGTAAAATTGATGTCGACAGCACCCATGGAAAGGGCAGCACATTCTGGTTTGCCATTCCAATGGAAATCGGCAAAGAACAGTCCATCGCCGAAGACGGCAGCGACCCGACCATCCAACCGATGAACCCGCTTAAGGTTTTATGTGTTGATGATAATGAAATCAACACCAAGGTCATTTCAGGCCTTCTCTCCAAACATGGCCATACCGTGGTAACGGAAACAGCCGCCCTCAAAGCGCTTGATTTGATACGCCATGAAAGCTTTGACATTATTCTGGCCGACATGCAAATGCCGCACTTGACGGGCCCTGAACTGGCACAGGCCGTACGCGAACTGACCAATCCGCAAAAAGCAAAAACTCCGATTATTGCTCTGACCGGCAATGCCTCGGAAGAAGACATGGATGTGTGCCACCGCGCCGGCATGAATGATTTTCTGGTCAAGCCCGTTTCAATCGAGGCCATGCTGCGTGCTTTGACCGCCGTCATGAGCGGTGAAGGCCGCTTTGATACGCGTCCGATACCTCCTGCTGCTACGCCTGTTGCCCCCCTCCCCGAACCGGAAAGCGTCATACAGGAAGAACCGGCAGTGCCGCAGGAAGAAAAACCGGAAGAACATACCCCGGAAGCATCGCACCCTCTCCCTGCCGCCAATGCTTTGCCAGAGAAACCGAGTTTTGAAGAACAGCAAGAAGAGAAACGCACCAAATCAGCTCCTGTAAAAATAGACCCGGTGCCGGAAAAGCTTTTATCCCCCAAAAAGAAAGAACCCATCGGACAGCTGCTGCAAAACCAGATTGATAGTGAAGAAGAAGAGGAAAAAGTGGAAGAAATCGTCCCCCTTTCCTCACAAGATGAAACAGAAAGTACCGACTCCATGACCATGAGTGATAATCCCCCGCCGTCTTCACCCGAAGAACCGGTTAAAGCCAAGAAAACCCTTAAGGATAGAATTAACGAGCAAATTGCCTTTTTGGACATGGGCACCATGGATGACATCTGGAGCACCATGAAAAAATCCGTTACCAAATCGGTTGCATCAGCAAAAGATGCCGCTGTCAATTCAGGCAATCTGGCCAAAAACAAACTGACCGAAACCCAAAAGGCCATAGCCAACAAGCCAAAACAGACACCGGAAGAAAAGAAAGCGGTAGTCCCGCCGCAGCCCATTGAGCCGGCACCTGTTCCCGAATCCGTTCCCGATGAACAACCAATAACCGAGCCGGTTAGCGAAGAAATCTCCGTTCCTGAAAATACAGCCACACCAGAGGATATTACCCCCGAGCCCGAGCCGGAAGAAGATGCTTTTGCAACCCGTGTTGTTGAGGAAGAACCGGCACCACAACCCGAGCCCGAGCCACAACCCGAGCCAGAGCCTGTTCCCGAACCTGCACCTACAACCGTTGAGGAAGTTGTAGCGGACGAAACAGAACAACCCGTTGAACCGTTACCGGAACCGCAGGAAGTCACACCGGAACAGGAAGAACCTCTGTCGCAAGTAGCAGAAGAGGAAGAACAAACACCAGAACCAGCAGCCGAGCCCGAGGATGTTATTATGCCGCCGCCGCTCATTGACGAATTTACCCCGCCACAAATCATGCTGGATGAAAAAATGGTCAAAGACCTTCATACCTCGCTTGGTGCGGATACCTTTAACGAGCTTTATGCCGAATTGTGGGAAAAAGCGGCCAGCATTATCGAGCTTTTGAACACAGCAGTCGAAGACGGCAACATGAAGACCGTCAACGAACGCGGCCATGAGATTAAGGGCATGTGTGCCAATTTCGGCCTATCGGGCGTTAGCTCGGTTGCCCGCGACATTGAAGAAGCCGGCATGCGTGAGGACAAACGCACTGCCGCCATGCTGATACCGCAATTGCCTGCCCTGGTCGAACAGTCACGAAGCATTATTCAGGACTTCATTGATGGCAAAATTATATTTGACAACGGTGGTGAGAGTGACGAAGACGATAAAGATGGTTACCTCATCTGATAATCTCCTTATTATACCGTCAAAACAAAAAAAGAGCGCCCTTTCATAAAAGAGCGCTCTTTTTTAATTGCTGTTTCCTGTCCGATTAACCGACGATGTCGCAATCGCTGAAAAAGAATTTTACTTCGTTAGCGGCATTTTCTGCGCTATCCGAACCATGTACGGAGTTAGCTTCAATGCTTTCGGCAAATTCTTTACGGATGGTACCTTCATCAGCATTGGCAGGGTTCGTTGCACCCATAACTTCACGGTATTTGGCGACAGCGTTTTCCCCTTCGAGAACCTGAACAACCACCGGACCCGAAATCATGAACTCAACCAGCTCGCCGTAAAAGGGACGTTCGGCGTGAACAGCGTAAAACGCTTTGGCTTGGCATTCAGTCAATTGAATACGGCGTTGAGCGATGATACGCAAACCGTTTTCTTCGATTTTGGCATTGATTTTACCGGTGAGGTTGCGGCGTGTAGCATCCGGTTTGATAATAGATAATGTACGTTCTAAAGCCATTCGAGTGTAACTCCCTTATAATAATCCTGTTTGTGCTTCTTTTTACTAAGAAAAAGCTTAGTCAGGGTTATACATGCCTTCGCCAAATCCTGCAAGAAAAATTTATTCGGATGTAAAATCTTGATATGAATAGGATTTACCGGCTTGTGTCATGATGGTGTAAATGCCATCTTTGACCTGTCTAACATTATTGCGTGACAGGGGAACCTTGTATTCCACTCCGCCCGGAATATCCAAGACATAGCGTGGTATAGCCAGACCACTTACCCGCTTTTGCACCTGTTCCATCAAAGCCAGCCCTTTATCCAGCGGCACACGGAAATGTGCCGTTCCCTCGGCCGCATCCATGTGGTGGATATAGTATGGCTTGATACCGATATTCAGCAGATTATCAAACAGCGATACCAATGTTTCAACATCGTCATTCACACCACGCAATAGTACCGATTGTGAAACCATGGGAATACCGCTGTGACGCAAACGGGAAATTACTGCCAACGCCTGCTCGCTCATCTCATCCCAGATATTCGTATGAATGGAAAGCCATAATGGTTTGCGCGTTCCCGAAAGAATGGCAATTTTTTCGTCACTCATCAAGTACGGCGCCACTACCGGCACACGCGAATGAAAGCGAATACGCTGCACATGCGGTACACTATCCAACCCATCAAGCAGATATTTCAAGTTGGCCGGCGACAGGACAAGCGGATCACCACCGGTTAAAATGACTTCCTTGATTTCCGGATGTTCATGGATATAGGTCAGTGCAGCCACCGCATCAAAGGCACCCTCGGCATTGCTTCCCACTTTTTCACGGCGGAAACAAAATCGGCAATATACGGCGCAAGCCATCGTCGGCATCATTAACACACGGTCGGGATGGCGATGAACAATCCCTTGAACCGGTGCATGGGTTTCATCACCAATCGGATCCTCTTTTTCCAGCGGATGAACCCGAAGCTCGGTTACCGACGGAACAAACTGCCTACGCACCGCCTCTGAAGTTTGCCCGGCCTGTGCCATCGTAGATGTCATGGCAATGGCATATTTCTTTTCCAATTCACCAAAGGCATCACTATTTAACACATCATCAAGCAGTCCCTGCTCAACCATATGGGCAACGGTACGCAAGGTCTTGCGTTGTGAAATATCGATAAGAGCTTTGTTCTGTTGATCTGTCGTTGTCATTTTTGTTTTACTTTTTTTGCCACCGGCCAGCATCATCCTGCTGCCAATAGACCAAATCCATATTATCTTTTTCCGACCACTCTTTCCACATTTTGCGGGAAAAGTTGCGCATGGTTGTATCGCTGTCTTCAAACAGGCACACGACCAGTTCAAAATCCTTTATGAATTCAGGTTGTTCGGCGTCACAAAGGACAAGCATGGTTGCACCGTTTTTATTTTCCTCTTCGCTGGTCAGCCATATCGGATTTTCCTCGGGCGGTGTATCCGCATTCATGGAATGCGGCAAGAACGAGTCCGCACGATATGTCCACAAAAACCTATCCAATTGTTTCAGTTTGGCTTTATCTGACCAGTAAACAAGCGAACGTATGCCGCGCTCATGCGATTTCTCCAAAATCTGAGCCAACGCTTCGCGTGCCGTACCGCGTGTAACATGATAAAATCGAATTTCTGCCATAGGGCACGTTATAAACAGTTTGGACAAATTCATCAAGAGTATTGATTAGCGTCTCAAGAACCATTAAAAGAAAGCTATGCGATTATTGAACCTTTATCTTTTGCGCACCTTGCTGTTTTCCACGTTTTCATTGGCGATTGGACTGACCTTTATCGTCTGGTTGACGCAATCATTGAAACTGCTGGAACTGATTATCGAAGGCGGTGCACCGTTAAAGATGTTTGTTTCCATGTTGTTGCTTATTCTGCCGCGCTTTTTGGAAATCGTTATCCCCATCTCCATCGCCATTTCCTGTATCTTCATCTACAACAAATTCACCATGGATTCGGAAATTGTTGTCATGCGCTCGGTGGGACTGAGCAATCGTGCACTGGCCAAACCGGGAATAGTCCTTGCCTTTTTTCTGGCCGTCGCCGTTTTTATACTCAGCGCCTGGATTACACCGATGTCCAAGGCTTCGCTGGAAACCCAGAAACGTTCCATCCGTAATGAGCTGACCAGTATCGTCCTGAAAGAAGGCGTCTTTAACGATTTGGGTTCCGGCATTACCATCTATATCAACAAAAAGGTCAGCCCTATTGATTTCGAAGACGTCTTTATCTACAACGCCTCGGACCCGGGTCAACCACCAACGGTTATCACATCCGAAAAGGGTTGGCTCGATTTACATGATGCCGATCCCAAAGTCATTGTTAATAACGGCATCCAACAAAGTACCGACAAGGAAACAGGCAATCTTAGCCTGCTTCGTTTTAACACCTACGCCATCAACCTTAATACGTTTAGCAAGGAATCCGTTACACTTCCTCTGGATGCCGATGCCCGCACGATTGAAAACCTGTTTGTTGAAATCAATACGAATGACGAGCTGAATGCAAAAACCAAACGTCAATATTGGGGCGAAATCCACCGGCGCATTACACGCCCGTTCTTTACCATGACAATGGCCTTGCTTGCGCTGGCCTGTCTATTGGTCGGCCCGTTTGACCGGCGAGGACAATCAAAACGTATTGTCCTGTCCATTGCGCTTCTGGTTATCACCCAAGGTCTGTCACTTGGGCTGGACAATGCGGCGGGACGTTCCAATCTAGCCTTAATAGCACTTTATGCTGTTTCCATTCTTCCCGGTTATATTGGCTATAAAATTCTAGGCATTCAATCACGGCGTTTTGATATACGGGACGTCATTCAACAGATTTTTTCACCGGAAAGGTTGCTGTAGATGCAGATACGCCTCTCCCCCACCCTGTTTTCTTACATTGCCCGACAGTTTCTGGTTTCTTTTCTGTTGGTCTATGGTGTTCTGTTAAGCGTTGCCTTCATCTTTGACTCGGTGGAGCTGACCCGCCGTCTGGCCAAAAAAACGGAAATCGATTTTGAGCTGATTGCCCGTATGGGAATGTACAAATTACCCGAAGTCGGTCAGGAGCTGTTCGCCTTCGCCATTTTATTCAGTGCCATTCTGGCATTCTGGCGATTGACACGCAGTAACGAGCTGGTGATTGTCCGTGCCGCAGGACTGTCGGCATGGCAGTTCCTGTTCCCTGCCGTTGTTGTAGCCCTGTCCATCGGGGTTGCCAAAGTAACCATGGTGAACCCGCTGTCTTCCATCATGATTAGCAAGTTTGAACAGATGGAAACCACCTATCTAAAAGCAGGCGGTCAGACCGTTAATCTCAGTTCTACCGGCCTGTGGCTAAAGCAGCAACCCGATCAGACGGATACAACAGCTGATTATGCCCATACGATTGTTCATGCCCGCACCGTTAATAATCGGACATGGGAACTGAAAGATGTCAATATCTTCTATTTCAATGACAATAATGAAATCTTTCGGCGCACGGATGCCCGTTCGGCAACATTGCAAAAAGGACAATGGCACCTGAGCAATGCCGTACACAACACAATGAGCGACACCATTATGCCGCCCGAATTCATTGAACAGGAAACCATGCCAACAAGCCTGACTCAGGACGAGCTGGAGAACAGCTTTGCCAGTCCAGAGACCATTTCATTTTGGGATTTACCGTCCTATATCCGCCTGATGGAAAGTACCGGTTTTTCTTCATCGAAAATACGGATGCATTATTACAAGCTGTTGTCTGACCCATTGCTGTTTATGGCATTGGTTCTACTTGCCGCAGCCTTGTCCTTGCGGCCGCCGCGTCAAATGAACAGCTTCGTCATGGTCGGAGGCTCACTGGGCGTAGCGTTTCTGGTCTTTTTCCTGGGGGATGTATTACGGGCATTGGGCATATCGGATGCGCTTCCCGTCATTGCTGCTGCCTGGGCTCCGGCCATTATCAGTTTTCTGATTGGCTTGACGGCGCTTTTGCATCTGGAAGACGGCTAGGACAAACAAGCCGATATTGGACAGAACCGCTTTTTATGCTATAGCTCAATGAATACGATATAACCTTTAAGGGAAATGATTTTGCCGATGATAAAAAAATGTGTTTTTATGCTTGCCGTAATTCTTGGCGTAACAACCGCAGCTCTGCACAATGCCAACGCTCAGGAGTGGAGCATTGTTGCCGTTGTCAATGACGACATCATCTCGGGTGTTGATTTGCAAAACCGTATTGATTTGGGACTTCTGGTTTCCAACATTCCCAACACCGAAGAGAATCGCAAACGTCTTACCATGCAGGCTTTGGCTTCTTTGATTGATGAGACCATCCGCCAGCAAGAAGCCGACCGCCTGAATATTCCTGTATCTCAGGATGAAATCAATCAGGCCTATGCACAAATTGCCGCCCAGAACAACGTACCGCCCGAAATTTTCATCAAGGAATTTTCCAAGAATGAATCCGCTTTTGCCAGCATGAAAAAGCAACTTCACACGCAAATTGCATGGAATGGTGTTGTCAAAAGGGTACTCCGTCCGAAAGTTAATGTCAGCGAAAATGACATTGATATTGCCATTGCCGATAATAACCGCGATGCCGGAAAAACCGAATATCTGGTGTCCGAGATTTTCCTGAGTAACGCCGTTCAAGACAGCGCAAAAAATGCCGAACTGGCTGAAAAACTGTACCAAGAGCTGGAAAAAGGCGCGCCCTTCCCTGTACTGGCACGCCAGTTTTCCAACGGTATTGGTGCCGGTAACGGCGGCGTTTTAGGTTGGCTATCCGAAGAACAGATTGATAGCGAGTTACAAGCAGCCATTACCTCCTTACCAGAAGGTGCGGTTTCGCAACCAATAAAAACATCCACCGGATACCACATTATAGGATTACAGAAAAAGCGTGTTATTGAACCGCTGGCCGGTGAAGCAAAAGAACTTGTCAACATCAAGCAGATTTTCTTCCCGCTTACCGCCAATTCTTCGGACAAAGTGCGGCTGGACACGTTCAATGCCATCAAAGTTTTACAGGAAAATGTAACAACATGCGAAGCCATGGACGAAGCCCTGACCCGTTACCCGAATGATACCACCGGCGATTTGGGCTGGTTGCCTGTCGATGCCATTGATACCGAACGCAAAGAATTTTTGGATCAGCTGGGAACGGCACAGCTGTCACGCCCTGTCCGTCTGGGCGATGACGGTTTTCTGGTGCTCATGGTATGCGGTAGAAAAACCTCCGAACCCGAAGCGCAGGTACGCGAAGCGGTTGCCAACAAAATCGGCAATGAGCGTCTTGAACGCATGCAAGAACGTTATATGCAGGACTTAAAGGCTACGGCTGTTATCGATGTCAAACTCTAATCCTCATTCCGCTTCAACGAATACTGATATTGCGGCCGCTGTTCATGCCTTACCATCTTTGCGCCAATTGGTTGAAGAAAATGGTCTATGGGCAAACAAGGCCTTGGGACAGAACTTCCTTTTTGATTTGAACATTACCCGTAAAATTGCCCGCGAAGCGGGTATCCCTGACAATGCCAATGTTATTGAAATCGGCCCGGGTCCCAGCGGATTAACACGCGCTCTTTTACTTGAAACCAACGCCAAGATTACAGCCATCGAACATGATGAACGCTTTGTCAAAGCGCTTGAGCCGTTGGTTAAGGCAGCGGCCGGACGACTAACGATTATTCAAGGCGATGCCATGAAAGTCGATATTACCGGAATAACCGACGAACCGCGCTATATTGTTGCCAATCTTCCCTATAACATCGCCACCCCTCTTCTTATCGGCTGGCTGGAACAACACGACAAAATTGACGGAATGACCCTGATGTTCCAAAAGGAAGTAGCCG
>QKJH01000100.1 GCA_003250865.1 Alphaproteobacteria bacterium
ACTCTTTTTGCAGCAAAGCGTAAACAAAAATATTGCATTGCAAAAACTTTACTCAAATGCTTTTAAAATCACATATTTAATTAATAAACATGAAACAAAATCTTAGTATGATAGCGTAAGGTGCTGAGTAAAACATTCTCCATTTTTTATATTTCTCCCTTCCTATAGGGGGATGAAATATGATAAACATATTGTAATGTGTGAGACGTAAGCGTGAGGATTTTTAACGTGAAGACCATAAAAGCATTGTGTGGGACTCTGTCTGTTGCACTTGTCCTGTCCTTTATTTTTACACTGGCTTTTGGTGCCCGTTTTTCTTATGCCGCTCCTAACAATAAATATGCCGCAATCGTGATTGATGCAAAAACCGGCGGCATTTTATACCAACGCAACATGAACAAAAAATTGCACCCCGCGTCCCTGACAAAAATGATGACTTTGTTTTTGACATTCGAAGCGCTGGATGATGGACGTATCCATCTGAACGACCGTGTTAAATTTTCACGCAATGCCTACAATCAGGCACCGTCAAAACTCGGTTTGAAACCGGGTGAAACAATTTCCGTACAAAACGCCATTCTGGCACTGGTGACAAAATCAGCCAATGACGTAGCGGTGGCATTGGCCGAAAAAGTCGGCGGCTCGGAATCCGGTTTTGTCAACAACATGAACCGCAAAGCCGGTTTTTTGGGAATGACTCAAACCCATTTTGAAAACCCGCACGGCCTTCATAATGCCCGGCAAATTACCACGGCACGAGACATGGCCGTTTTATCCCGAGCCCTGATGCAATATTTTCCGCATCACTATCATTATTTTTCCACGGATTCCTTTGCCTATAACGGCGTTACCTATCATAACCACAACAAGCTGATGAAAAGCTATCGTGGTATGGACGGCTTGAAAACCGGTTACATCGCCAAATCCGGTTTCAATCTGGCGGCCTCTGCAGTACGCGACAACCGCCGTCTTATCGGCATTGTTTTCGGCGGACGGACCTCGAACTCCCGTAACGCCCACATGCGTAAAATTCTGGATGACGCTTTTCGTAATTTCGGGGTTGGAAACCAGCCGCCTGCAACCATCGTCGTACATAACAAAGTTCCGCCCACTCCGGCACGCAAGCCGGACTTTGGCAAAACCGTTCTGGCACAGGCTGAGATGGAGCGATCCGGCCAAATCACCGGCCAAGGTGACATTGATATGGACGCCACACCGCCCTCTGCTGTCCGCGATCCGGCCAATGATTTGACCGAATGGGAAAAAAAGGCCATGGCTGCCATCTCACCGGCCAGCGGCTCCAATAAAAACATTCACCAATGGGGCATTCAGGTTGGCGCCTTTAAAAGCCGAATTGCAACCGAGCAAACCCTATCCAAAACCATGGAAAAAATCGGTTATATCGGCGAAGGTGCCACGCCAGTCATTACACCGTTGAAAACCGACAAAGGCGATTTGATTTTCCGTGCGCGCATTGTGGGCATGAGCTCAACCCAGGCGTCCAAGGCCTGCCGTTTGCTTAACGACTGTCTCGTCCTTTCCGTTCGCTAGGACTGTTTTACAACATTTGAGTTTTTTGAGTTTTTCACCCGTGACATTGGGTCGTTATAGTGGTAGAAATTAGCTATCTTTTTTACCCTTCAACTTTTCTGTTTTTTGTTTTCTTCATTCATGTCTTTTGCCCGCACCTTTTTTCCTGTTCTATTACTAAGCACAGCCCTTTACACGGCGGGTGCTGTAACATCGCCTTTATGGGCGGCTGAACCGCCTCCCTCAACGCAAAAAATAACCGTCATTGTACCGGCACAGTTCAACAAGCGTGGTTTTACGCCCGATACGGTTGCAAAACTATACGAAGCGCATGACAATGCCCTGTTCTGGCATGATGACACGGGCAGCCTGACCACACGCGGAAAAGTGATAATTGACCAATTGAAAACATCGTGGCAGGACGGTCTCGTTCCGGAAAAATACGGAGCCAAACAACTGGAAACATACAGTGACACCGGTGACGGATTCAGCTCTGCCATGCAAGCGGACACTTTTTTATCGGCGGCGTTTCTTCACTATCTAAGCGATATACGGTTCGGACGGGCTCGCGGTGACGAAAACGATCCCGAAAACTTCATCATAGAGCCCTATCATGATAGCCAAAAAGCTTTGTTGGCCAGTATTGAAAACAGCTCTATTCCTGAATTTATCGACACTTTACGTCCACAATCACCAACATACACAGCCATCCGCGGCGCTCTGCTTAACCAGGGGTCAGACACCGTAAAGGAACTGGCACAGCGTATCCAAAATATCAAGCCAGATGGGCTATTAATCCACAAAGGCGAAAAAAATGCTCTTATTCCCGTTATTCGGGATTTTCTGGCTACGGAAGGCTTTGACGTACCAACAAACTTTTCTGCCCCTACAGCAGAAGAAACGGACGATATAACGCCCGCTTCTACCCCGGAAGAGAAACAACCATCTCCTCCCGATGATTTTGCCAACCTGAATGACGACATGTTGATTGTAGTAAAAACGGATGAACAGGCCGATGGTGATATTAGTTATGAAATGACACAGATTCCGGATACAACCGTACAGGAAGAACTAAAAGAGCTCCCGCAAATTCTGCCCAGCGATCCGGAATTATATGATTCCCAGACCGAGCGGGCGTTTCGCAGCTATCAAAACCAGTATGGCCTGTTGGTAGACGGCGTTATCGGCCCGCAATCCATTCGTCATATGCAGAAAAGCTTTGAAAATCGCACCCGCAAGCT
>QKJH01000053.1 GCA_003250865.1 Alphaproteobacteria bacterium
CAATGACAAAGCTGGGAAAACCAACATCGCTAAGCATTGTTATGTGGAAATTATTAATCGTTTTCAAAACGAAGCAAATGCCAGACTAAATTTGGCAATTATATTTAAAAGAGAAGGCAATTTTAATCAGGCAAAAAAGCTTCTTTCAGATATTCTTGTAACGAGCCCGCGCTTTTTTCCGGCGATAATGGAACTGGGCAGTGTAGCAAAACAGGAAGAAGATATTAGTCAGGCAAAAATCTGGTATATGGAAGCCAAAAAAATTAATCCCAATCACCCGGAAATAGATTTTATACTGGATTCTCTGTCGGGTGTCACAACCGAAAAGCCCCCCTCTTCTTATGTAGCACAATTGTTTGACGGCTTTGCGGATGGTTTTGATGAAACGCTCCTGACCAAATTGGAATATACTGTACCGCAACAGATTTTTTCGATGGTTGCTCCTTATCTCGCACCAGAAATGGCGTGGCTGGATTTGGGCGCCGGAACCGGTTTGCTGGCAAAGCATGTTAAACCCTATGTCAGCCATAGTGTCGCTGTCGATTTATCTTCCAAAATGCTGGCAAAAGCGGAAAGCCAGAAACTGTATAACTCGTATATATGTGCGGATCTGGTTGAAGCTATGGTGTCTATGGGGGATGAACAATATGATTTGGTTTCTGCTTCTGATGTGTTTGTTTATATAGGTAATTTAAAAGACGTTTTTGCCCAAACATTTCGAGTGTTAAAAAAAGACGGCATATTTGCGTTCACCACGGAAGAGAACGTGGACAAAGACGTTGAATATAGCATTAAGGATACCATGCGCTATGGGCATGCCAAAGCCTATGTTGAAAAATTGAGCCAAGGGCTGGGGTTTTCCATTCTGGAGTGTCAAAAAGCTACATTGCGTACCAACAGGGGGAAGCCCGTTGCCGGATATCTTTATCTGCTTAAAAAGAGCTAGGCATACTTATTTATTGGCCTAAGGATACAGTCGTTGTATTTGGACTGGAATCTTCAATATCAAGCGAATAATCAGCTGCCAGCAGACCGAGAAGTTTTTCGAGCAAAAGATATCGTTCACGTTGCAAAACAAGGCGATTGGTCAAAAGATTTGCTATTTCTTTTGCCGCAGCAGGCGCATCGCTACTGCTGATTCGTTTGCCATAGTCTGTGCCAATATATCGTTTATTCATGACAATATCAGACCATTGGGAATAGCTGATTTTCTCGCCAATATTATCAACAATTTTTTGCAGTGCTTCGTTATTCTCGAGATCAGATTTCAAGAATTCCTTTGCTACAGCCGACGGGATAGTGGGGGCACGCTTCATGGCCAAATCCTCGAATACCGAATCGGCAAGCGCTTTACGGGCAAGGATTGAACGGAACGTCATGACGTCTTCTTGTGTTTCAATTTTTGAATAATCACGTACCGGAATGTTCTTCATGGGCTTGGGGCCAAGGTAATAAATAATATTATTCATGGCATCCAGCTGTTCTTTGCGCGGGAGGGTGTCCGGCATAAATAAGACGTTGGCAATTTTAATGTCCATGTCTTCCATGGCCAAATCCTCGGAGGCGCGCTCTGATCCACATCCTTCAAGCTCTCCTGCCATACCGTTGTTTGCAGTAGGAACACAGTATTTGGTAAGCCAGTCATCATACAGGGCCTTCATCGTAGCACCACGGCTGTATTTACGGGCGTCCCCGTCCGTCGTACGTTCCCCAGCAACCTGCTGAAAAGCATCAAGGTTATCGTGCATGCGCCGTTTGGCCGCCGCTTTATGCAGCGCTACGCCTTGCAAAACGCCGCGTTTGCTGGATATGTTCTGGCAATCAACATAGGCGGGAATGGGACGGATTTCTTTGATTGTATCCACCATTTTTTCCTGACGCAGCAACTCCGTTTCGATGGTGTTGTCGGCATCCATAGCATCGGTCATTCCCTTGATGATGGATTCTTGGGCTTTCGTGTCGGCAATACTGGCAGCAGAAACGGCGTTGGTGTTGGCTTCATCCAGATCTTTAATTTTCCGAACGATTTTTTGCTTCGATTTTTCTGCTTGAGTGCTAATGGTAGTGTTAGAGGTGGTTATAGCGGTTCTGAGAGCTGTATCAGCCTCGCAGAAAGTTAAGCATGTCGCTGGGCTTGCTGGTGGAGGACACGCCTGTGCCGGCGAAAGGGTAATTACGGCAAAAGCAGCCAAAAATCCGGATAGGCCATAAATAAAATTATTTGATAATCTCATAAATTTATCCCCAAATCCTATCTTGACTGTCCAACAGTACTGCTTTTGGCCATTTGATCAACACGTAAAGAGTATTTGGCCGCGACGGTACCCAAAATGCGTTCCAGTGTTTCGTTGATTTCCCGTTGTTGAACGATGTCCAAGGTCAACAGGTCAATCTGTTGCCGTTGTGACTGGGCTTCGTTGTTATTGCTGTTTTCCAATAAATAATCCATTCCCAGAAAGCGGTCACGCATGATGAAATTCATAAATTCGTTTTTACTCGCCGTGTCCGGTATTTGTTTGACGAGCTGCCACATGCCACAGGATCCTTCGGTGCTTTCACCGCAATAGGAGGTCATTTTATCGGAAAGGGTTTGGCCGCTGGCATTTAAAACAGCTTCTTTGTCACCGGCCAGTTCTTTGGCTAGCATGTCCCTCATCCATTGCCCACCTTCACTGGAGGCCGGTACCCTTTTCGAGGTGATATAGGCAAACTGTGATTTGGCCATGGCCATCCGTGCCTCGAACGCACGGCGCTCCATAAAAGCTTCAATACCTGCCTGTCCTTTGAAGGCAGACGGGTTGAACGGATCACGCGGTGACGGGGTCAAAAGCCGAACACCTTGACTGGCTGCGGCATAAAGCATGCGCCCATACGGACTTTCTTTGTCCTGAGGCCATGTTTTGTCGCTGAAGATCGTATCATCGACCCGAATATCCGCATCAATCAGGAATTTCTCCTTATCACCCAGTTGGGCTCTTTCCTGTCCGCAATACACGTTAATGGTTGTTCCTGCTGATATGCCAACGCTGCCATCTTTGTTTTTGACATCGTCCGGGTAAGTGTAGCTTAGCGGGTTTTCGGCTGAGGGCATATTGCCGTTATTGGCCAGCGGGTTACAATAATATTTGATATATTCTACAAATTGGATGGCCAGAGCCGAGGTAACACCTTTGGAATAGGGACTTGCAACGTCGTTGGTGTAGTCTTTACGCCAGTCGGAGTTCATGGCCGATTCCGCGGCCCTGGTAATTTCTTCCATTTCTGCGCCGGTACGGCTTTTTGCTGTTAAGGATTTACACTCTTCCAAAAGCGGTTTTAAATCCTGTGTTACCTCTATCATTTTTTCGCTAACCAGAGTTTCTCTTTCAACATGGTTATCGGCATCCATGTTGTTAACTTCGCTTTTTAGTGTTTGTGCAGCCGCATCTGTGCGGGCCGTTGTCATGGCTTTAATGGCTTCTATAAGATTGTCGGAAGCGGTTTGAAGCTGCTTGTTAACACTTTTTTCAAGATCACGGAATTTTTCTGTGGCCTTATCTGAAATTTGTTGAACATCGCTGGAAACGCCTATAGACGCACAAGTCGCCCACGCGTCACCTGTGCCGGCAATTACAAAAAGACAGAGCATAAAGCTTAAAAAAGCGGATGAACGTATGGTCATGGATATCTATACCCTCAAAATCATGACGTTTTAAAAATAATTATATCTACATATTATCATAAATTTGATTTAAAATGTAGATTAAACTTATGTTATGGGTTCTTTTTCACAATAAATGAAAGATTCATAACAAAATTTTAATAATGCACAGATTAAATTGCATGAGATTTATGTTATCGAAAGGTGATGGTTTTCTATGTCCGAGGAACAGGTAAAAGGCGGCAGTAAGGATGAGCAGGAGGATGTGTCAACACGTCCTTTTGGAGCTGTGGTAACGCGTAATGACTTTTATAAGGACGGTTATCGCCGTTTGACCAAGATTGCCGTTACGTTGGCATTTGCCAATATTGCTCTGATTGCGGCAATTATTGTACAGATTTCCATGACCCAGCCGCAGGATCGCTTTTTTGCGACAACGGCAGATGGCCGATTGATTCGTATGGTCCCTCTTAATCAACCGGATTTAAAGGATTCGGCTCTTATCTCGTGGACATCCAAGGCCGCGGCCGATGTCATGACATTTGGCTTCCACGATTATCAGCAGCGTTTGCAAGAGGCGTCCTCTTATTTTACCCGCAGGGGATGGCAGAGCTTCTCGGAAGCATTGGAAAAAGCGCGCATTCTTGAAACTGTTGAGAAGAACCAGCAGATTGTGACCGCCGCTCCGCAGCGCGCGCCCATCATACTCCAGCAAGGCGTCAAAAACGGTGTTTACCAGTGGGTTGTGGAGCTGCCTTTGATTGTTACCTATCAGGCAGGAAGCACGACACAGAACACAAACCTGAAAGTACGTATGATTATTGTCCGCGTTTCAACGCTGGATAATCCTTATGGTGTTGGCATTCAGCAGTGGATTTCAATGTAAATTATGGATATAGTCTCTTTTATGAATTCTAAAAAACGTTTATAATGGACACAATTATACTAAATAAAGAGAGTGGGATAACATCGATGTATCGTAATCATAACTGTAAAAAACCTGCTGTATATTGGGGTGTTGTATCGTTGGCGATTGCAGGCTGTATGCTCTGTGCGCCGAAATCATACGCACAATATACGGATTTTGCTTCCGGCACGGTCGGAGGAGGGTCTCAAGACTACCGCATTAAGAATGCCAGACGGAATGCTGTATCCAAAAGTGATCAGGTGGATATGCAAATCAACGAAGTGTTGATTGAAGAAACGCCTGAGGAGAAAGCTCAGCGTGAAGCGAAAATTGCCGATGAGCTTAAGGCAACAGCCTATCAGCGTGCCCAAGACAGCGTTATGCCGATGACAGAGGATGAAATTCGCCGTCTTTTAACGCATTTGCGTACAACACAAGAAGCCATCCAGACACCGATTGCTCCGCCGCCAACGCCGGAAATTCATGTTGAGGAGCTGTCGCTTGATCCGGCATCGCCACCGCCTGTTGTACAATTGGCTGTGGGTAATGTGTCAACAGTAACGTTTTTGGATATGACTGGTGAACCGTGGCCGGTAATCGATATTGCCCAAGGTGGGGATTTTGATGTTAAGCCACCCGAGCCGGGCGGGCATGTCATTCGTGTTACGCCGCTTAAAGAGTTTGCCACAGGCAATCTTTCCGTACGTCTTTTGGATTTCAAAACCCCGGTTACATTTGAGTTACGCAGTGGTGGAGATGTTGTTCATTATCGCTATGATGCCCGTGTGCCGGAAATCGGACCGAACGGGAAAGTCCCTATTATGAACCAACAGGTTGGTATCTCTGCTGGTGACAAGGTAATTGTTTCCGCACTGGAAGGGGTGTGGCCGTCCAATGCACAAGAACTGAAAGTATCGGGCATTGACGGTAGAACGACAGCTTATGAAGTTGGAAAAACAATATTGGTGCGTACACCTTTGACTTTATTATCTCCTGCATGGAAGGCAAGTGTATCTTCGGCGGATGGCATGAATGTATATAGCATCCCCAATACGCCGGTCTTGCTGTTGTCAAAAGATGGAGAAATGGTCAGAGTACAATTATCACGTAAAGGAGAATTCAATGTCGAATGATGATTTTGAAACATTTGACTCGCCCGAACAAATGCCACAGCAAACCGTTAGTGCTGCTGAAATTTTCAAAAATAACCCGTCTTTGAAGATTTTCAGCATTGTTGCTGTTGTCGGTGTTGTTGTTGCTGCATTGCTGATGTTTGGCGGCGGCGAAGAAGAATTACCGGTCTCACGTGTGGGTAATGCCTCTGAAGTTGCAGAAACGCCCGGTTCCAATCAGCTTTCTCCGGAATATGAGAACGCCCTGAAGGAAAAAGATAAACAGAATCTACAAGAAGCTTTGCAACAGGGCAAGAGTGTGTTCCCTACACCGATTGCTTCCAAGGAAGAGCGGATAGAAGCCCCTCCGGTTGAAGAAGAGGTCGAAGATCCCCTCAAAGTGTGGCGCGATAAAGTAGAACAAAAATCGGTTTTAACCCGTCGCAGCCGTACGGTTGAGCCGCTGCTCTCCGAAGGCGCGGATAAAAATGGTGATGCTTCAGCTTCGGCAGATGCTGAAGATGTTGCTCCGATTGTTCCCAAATTGCCGATACAGCAAGAGCCTAAAACCGTCTATGTTAAACAGCAGATGCCGACCTCTCCAACACCAGAGGATGTCGCGCAGCGTACACAGCTTATTCAAAAGCAGATGGCGACTATCTTGGAAACAAAAGTACCCAAAGCCGCTCATTTGCTTAGCTTGGGTGATGTAGGCGAAATATTGGCGCAGAAAAATGCGTCTCAGGTCGCGGCATTTTCTCCTACATTGACACCCGTTGTTGGTATGCAGGAAAACAATGGTATGGACGAATATCAGGATCCGGAAGCTCCGGCAACCCCTGAACCGATTGTTATGCCCGGTGATGTAGCTTATGCTCAAATGATGACGGAAGCCAACTCGGATATTTCAGGTCCTGTGCTGGCCTATATTGCCTCAGGCCCACTTTCCGGTGCGCGTGCGTTGGGATCTTTCTCCAGCACGGACACGCATATTGTTCTGACCTTTAACACAGCGGTTGTAAAGAAAAAGCAATATGCCATTAATGCCTATGCCGTTGATCCGGAAACAACGCTGACCGGTATGGCCACCGATGTGGATAATCATTATTTTTCACGCGTTATTTTGCCGGCTGCCGCCAAGTTTCTGGAAGGGTTCGCTGATGCTGTGAAGGATTCGGGAAACACCACCGTGACGGTTAATGGTGAAACAGTTACATCGGAAAGCAGCGATTTGGATACAGAAGAAGAATTGCTCGCCGGTGCTTCCGAAGGTATCAAAGAATTGTCCGACATCATTGACGAGGAAGCGCCGGATCAGCCGACGGTTCGTGTACGAGCCGGAACGCGCTTTGGACTTTTATTTATGCAACCGGTCTATGAGGTTGAGTAATTCCGAACAAACAATCACCACTATACAGGATTAATAATGGATAACGACAAAGAAAATCAGGATAACGAATCCCCGATTCAAAGCGTAGACATTGATATGGGTGGTGAAGAGCCACAACAAAGCTCTGAGACAGCCCCCGAGGAGAAAACCCCGGACGCTGAAACTGCGGATGGTTTGAATGAGGTTGTTTCTGAAGAAGAAAGCGTTGAAGCCGAAGGGCAGGAGCTTTTTGATGCCTATGAAGGCGATGTTAGCATGGATGTTCCTGCAGCCTCCCCTAAAAACAAGAAGCTATCCGTTTATATTGGTAGTGTGGCGGTGATTTTGGCTTTGGCAGCTACGGGCTATGTCTATTTGTCCTCTTCATCTTCCCCTTCCGTACCTGATTATGCTGTAAAACCTGCCGAACCAGCCGTAGAGATTCCTGCACCTGTTTTTCAAGAAACGGAAAATCAGGCACCTGCGGATTTTCCTGAGACGGGTGTTCTTAATAACATTGACGATGTTTCACAGCTGGTTGAAAATAGCGCTTCCGATCCCAGTCAGGATGTACAGAGCATTGATTTCGGACAACCTCCCCTCCCCGTTCCGATGAGTGGTGATGCAGATGTACAAAATGAAGCCCAGCCCGATCAAATGGTAGATGAAATCTTGAATGAGGTAGCTGCCGAGACGGAGCAGGCTGTTTCTGTTCCCGATATAGATGAAACAATAATGCCTTCTGTGTCAGATAATATGGTTGATAGCCAAACAATGGCCATGCCTTCACCGGACACGGAAGAAGCGCCCCCGGTAGATATTGACTTTGCTGAGTCAGCCGAGACAACAGACGTTACTACTCTTTCAGCGGCGGAGCCTGTGGATATGGAAGAAAATAGTAATCTTCCTATGCCTGAGAACGTTGAAAGTCTGGAAGAACAAGCAACCGTCATAGAAACAAAAGATGCTCCGGTTGAAAATGGTGTTACAACACCAGATGTTTCCGCTTCTGAAGTGACTGAAGAGTCCAGCAATGTTAAGAATAAGAATATTGAGCCAGAAACATTATCGTCAGAGGATGCTACAGCAGATGAGCCGGTTGAATCAACAACGCCCGAAGCAACGGAAGTCGAAGGCACAAAACCGGTTGAGGAAATCGAACCAATTGTTGAAGCAGATGCTCCAGAGTTGACAGCAGAAACGATTAAGCCGACAGATACATTAAATGTTACAGAAGAAGAGAAACAAACTGAACCTGCTACAACGGTAGAGGAAGTACCTGTTGCCGAGAAAGCCGTTGTACAGGAAGAAGTCCCGCCCAAACAGGTCGAATCACCTGTAAAATCAGAACCGGTAAAACAGCCGGTTGCTTCCCAAAAACAACCTTCACAATGGGTACTGCGTTCTGCGCAATTGGGTGTTGCGTGGGTGTCTCGCTCTGATGGTTCCGGCGACTTGATACGGATTGCCGAAGGTCAGAAACACCCGCAGTTAGGCACAATCAAGCGCATTGCTCCCATTAACGGCCGTTGGGTTATTGAAGGGACAAAAGGAAAGATTGAACAATAAGCCAAACAGGCAAAAGGTTAATTTTTCCATAATTTAATTTTATTGTAATTTTGAATAAAATGTGAGATAATTCAATAAATGGGTTGTGTAGGAGCGTATATAATATGAATATTAATAAAGCTCGAAAAACAAGCAATAAATTCTGGATGTTACCGCTTCTGGTAACGGTTGTTTTGTTTCCTGTAACAGCGTTTGCTCAGGATTCGGGTAATGAGCTGATGGAAATCATTTTGGGCCAAACATCACTTGTGCCCAAATTCCTGTCTGTCGGTGCTTATGTAATTGCGATATGGTTTGCTATTACTGGCTTGGTCGGATTGAAAAGCGCCAATGAAAGCGGCGGCCGTTCGCCTTTGCGTAGTCCGCTGTTTCGTCTGTTAATTGGTGGCTTTTTCCTCTCTCTAGGCGCTTTATTGACTTATCTGGTTGAAACGGTTGCTGTAAATGATGCCGCTGTAACCGGTTCGCCTTCTACTGCAAATGTAGCAGCTAACACATTGGGCGGTATGATGCAAAATACCATGTCCAATATTGGAATAATTCCATTTTTCCTGTCAGCTATTGCCTATTTCAGTGCAATTTTCTTCGCGATTTCCGGCTTGCTTAAGTTGCAAGACTATATCGAGGATCCCAGCCGTAATCAAATTTCAACTGCCATTATGCGTCTTTTTGGTGCTGGATTCCTTTTGACGCTGCCGACTGTTGTAGGTGTTGTGATTAACACGTTTGGTGGCAACTCTGACAAGACAGGAAACTGCTTTAACGGTGGGAGCACGGGCGCTTCGGATTGTGGTGCGTGGTCTGTCAATGCGGTAAGTGGAAATGGTTTTGATGCAGTTTTGGCCAATATTGTAAATAATATAGCACCGCCTCTAATGCAATATGCCTTACCAGCGTTCTGTTACTTTGTTGGCATTATTTTTGTTGCTGTCTGTCTGTATCGTTTAGCGATTGCGTCTAGCGATGCTTCACGTGCCCCGGGCAGTTTTGGCACATTTGTTACCTTGTTTGTTGGCGCCGCATTCTTGTCTTTTGCGCATATGATTGCATATACTCGCGGCACGATATTTGATACAGGAACGGTTTATAACCAAATGCAGTTTGTCAGCTCGAATCCAATGGATCCGCAAATGCAGGCTCGTGCAATTGCCGCATTTACAGCTGTTTTGGTTTTTTTAAGGATTGTAGGCTATATTAGCTTTGCAAGAGGATTGTTCATTCTGCGCGCTTTCGGTGAAGGTCGTTCAGGAGGTTCAATTATGGGAGCAGTAACCCATATAATCGCCGGCGGTATGTTGGCCAATTTAGGTGCATTACTTAATGCGGTTCAAAATACTACCGGTATTAAAGTCTTTGACTTTGTTTAATTTTTTCATAAGGAGAAAAGAAATGAAAAATCTGTACAATGTAGCTGCTTTTGCCACCACCATGTTGGTTATGGGTAAAGCACACGCTAACGGTGCTAACGATGCTATGGAACAAATTACCACAGCATCCAGCGGTATTCCTAATTTTATGATGATTGGTGCCTACATCATGGGTATCGGCTTTGCCATCACCGGTCTTCTGAAAGTTAAAGAAGCTGTTGAAAATCCGGGTAAAGAATCCATCAAAGACGGTTTGTTCCGTTTGCTGATTGGTGGCGGTTTGCTCGCTTTGGGTACCATCATGAGCTACATGGTTGACACAGCTGCCGAAACACGTACGGCACAAGTTGACTTGGCTACTTTGGATACTTTGGACTTCAATCAATAAGAGCAAAGTATGAAATACCAACCGATTATATTGGGCACGGGCCGGGAGGGAACCGGTCTTTCCAAGAAATCATCCGGTGTTAATAATGCGAACCCTCAGGAAATGAGGGTTCGTGTTCTTGAGC
>QKJH01000038.1 GCA_003250865.1 Alphaproteobacteria bacterium
CGCTTCCCGTGGATTTGGAGTTGCTTGATGACCATGTTTTGAATTTGGATGTTCTGACCGACTTCCTCACTGAACAGGGATTTCGCTCCCTGATAGCACGTGTTACCAAAAAATGGGGAGGGGTTACCCCGACAAAGGAAACGGTTGCACAGGCACAAGATGACACTGTTGGATTGCCGATTGAAGATAAACAACCGGAACAACCTGTTGAAATCGCCGCCCTTCCTGTAATGACCGAAATCATTAAACCTGTTTATGAGCTTGTAACCGATAGCGAGATGCTTCGAAATGTTGTGGTTCAAGCAAACAGTAGCACTGTGGTTGCTCTGGATACCGAGACAACATCCCTGACACCGGCAAAAGCCGATTTGGTTGGCATTTCTCTCAGCTTTGAGGTAGGAAAGGCATTTTATATTCCTTTGGGGCATGTAACCGGGCAATCTCAAGAGGATTTGTTTGGTACAACGCTAACAGATGAAACAACAAAAGACAGTATTAAACAAATTCCATTGAAAGAAGCGTTAGCAATTTTAAAGCCGTTGCTTGAGAATCCGGCGGTGGTCAAGGTTGGACACAATATGAAGTACGACCTGCAAATGTTTTTTGAATACGATATTCATGTTGCACCCTTGCACGATACGATGTTGATGTCTTACGTGCTGGATGGCTCAAAAAACGGCCATGGCATGGATGAACTGTGCGAGATTAATTTTGCGCACAAAAATATTGCCTATAAAGAAGTGGTCGGTAAAGGAAAAGACCAAAAACTGTTCAGCGAAATATCGCCCGAGGAAGCTTTGGATTATGCTGCCGAGGATGCCGATATGACCTTGCGCCTGTATCAGGTTCTATCCCAGCGGCTGGTGAATGAAAAGATGCTTGCGGTGTATGAGAATATCGAACGACCATTGATACCGATTATTGCGCGGATGGAATGGGCCGGCATTAAAGTTGATCGTGATTATCTGTCGGATTTGAGCAAAGATTTTGCTGCACAAATCCATGCATTGGAGAAAACGATTTATGATGACACTGGGCAGGAGTTCAATCTTGCCTCTCCCAAACAGTTGGGGGATGTGTTGTTCGGTTCGCTCGGTTTGCCTGAAGGTAAAAAAACCAAAACCGGCGCATGGTCAACGGATGCAGCTGTGTTAGAAAAATTGGCTGCGCAAGGACACAGTGTTGTTGAAAAAATTCTGGAATGGCGCAGTTTGTCAAAATTGAAAAGCACCTATACCGACGCACTTCAGGAGCAAATTAATCCAAAAACGGGAAGGGTACACACATCTTTTTCGATGGCGGTAACCAATACCGGTCGTTTGTCGTCCTCTGACCCCAACTTGCAAAATATTCCCATTCGCACCGAGGAAGGGCGTAAAATACGTTCGGCCTTTATCGCACGTGAAGGATACAAGCTTATCAGTATTGACTATTCGCAAATCGAGCTCCGTCTAATGGCACAATTGGGCAATGTCAAAAAACTGCGCGAAGCTTTTGCCAAGGGATGGGATATTCACGCCATGACGGCTTCGGAAGTTTTCGGAATACCAATGGATGAATTGTCTTCTGAGCGTCGCCGCGCGGCCAAGGCAATCAATTTTGGAATTATTTATGGTATTTCTGCCTTTGGTTTGTCCAAACAGTTAGGCTGTGAAGTGGGTGAGGCGGCGGAATATATAAAGCTGTACATGTCCCGCTTCCCCGAAATTGCCGATTTCATGGAATATTGGAAAGAATTTGCCAAACGTCACGGTTATGTTGAAACCTGTTTTGGTCGGCGCATTTATGTACCGGAAATTCACGCCGATAACCATGCAATGCGTAGCTTTGGTGAACGGCAGGCGATTAACGCGCCGTTGCAAGGAAGCGCTGCTGACATCATGAAAATGGCCATGCGCGCTGTTCAGGCGGTATTGGATAATTCCAATCTGGATGCCAGAGTTCTATTGCAGGTACATGACGAGTTGGTCATTGAATCAGCAGAAAAAGATTGCCAAACCGTCATCGAATCGGTTACTCAGGCTATGCAAAATACGGTAAAGTTTGACGTGCCTTTATTGGTTGATGCCGGTACGGGAAGTCATTGGGGTGATGCCCACTAGGTTAGTTAATGGAAATATTTGCGAATAAACAGGCGTTTTTGGCCAAAATTGACAGTATTATCTTGCAATCGGAATTGGTTTCGATTGACGAGGAAGCTGTGGCCAAATTGGCGGCTTATATTCCCAGACAGACTGATATGCCAGGCTTATTTACCGGTTATTTTTTGAATGAGGGCGGTCAGGATGCGCATGACCATTTTACTCGCGTATTTTACTCTGTTGCCCTTAATGTTGCTAATCAGTGCGGATGTGTTTATCCGGATGAAAACGGCAATACCCGCCGTTGGGAGATTGACGGTTCGGCTGCCAAGGCGGTGGATGACAAGCTTCATCAGATGTTCGAAGATGGTGATTTGCCCAACTGGGATAATCCTTGGATTGAACCGATTCACCTTAATGCCCATCTGGCGGGGGTTCCCTATGCCAATGTTCGCAAGAAAATCTTTGCCGAATTTACCAGTGAAAAAGCAAAAAAAGTGATTTCGGATATTCTGGATGATGCCCGTACGTCCAATGATAATTACAGCTTTTCCTTTAAACACACAGAGAAGTTGGTAGAAGAATTTCCCGAATCTTTCGGTGCCAATCTATTTCGTAAAAAAGCCAATTTGGTTCCAATCACGTTTGCCGCCTATGCTGCCCATAAAGGTGTTGATGT
>QKJH01000207.1 GCA_003250865.1 Alphaproteobacteria bacterium
ATCGCCCCCAAGTGTAGCTGTTTTGCTCGAAAAAGACCGGCCGGCAAATGTCTATTAAATCCATCCAGACAATCTACAACAATGACAAGCGCAAAGCCGGGATAAAAAGAGGGCGCGGCATCCACACCCTTCGCCACTGCTTTGCCACCCATCTGTTGGAGTCCGGATGCGATTTGCGCAGGATACAGCTTTTGATGGGACATCGCTCTTTATCTACCACCATGGTGTATCTGCATGTTTCCAAAGTCGGTCTGGCGTCGATAACCAGTCCTTTGGACACAATGATGGATTCTGAACAAATCGCAGTGCCGTGGGGCTGCGGTGATGACAGCGATGAATAGAGGCGCTGTTGGGCGGATAAAAAAACGCAACGGTATTGAAGTGGCGGATATTTTCCGTGAACACATCGGCCGGTATCGTAAAAAATACCGCATGCCGCCGGCACATTTGAAGGTGGCGGCAGATATCTTAAACTGCCGAACGTCCTATCTCGGCGGGCATATTGAACGCTGCGACCACTGTCACACGGAGGCTGTTTCGTACAATTCGTGTCGTAACCGTCATTGTCCCAAATGCCAGTGCCTTACCAAGGAGCGGTGGCTTCAGGCGCGCACGACTGAGCTTTTGCCTGTACGCTATTTTCATGTGGTGTTCACCTTGCCCCATGAACTGAACCCGGTGGTGCTCACCAACAAAAGCCGCATGCTCAACATTCTTTTCAGGGCGGTGGCCGATACCTTGCTGGTCTTTGGCCGCAACCCGGATAACGAACCGGGCGGACAATTGGGGATAATCGCGGTGCTGCATACATGGGATCAGAAATTGCGCGATCATTTCCATCTGCACTGTCTGGTACCGGCCGGTGCGCTATGTGACAATAAAAACCGCTGGAACCATAGTCAGAAGAAGTTCCTGTTTCCGGTAAAAGCCCTTTCACCCGTGTTTCGGGAAAAATATTTGACCCGGATGCGGACCGCTTACGCGCAAGGCAATCTTGATTTTCCGGGCAAGACAAAACCACTTGGCACCCGCGCTGGCTTTAAGGCCCTGATCGAGCGTTGTTACACTCATTCATGGGTGGTCAATATCCGCAAACCCATCAACAAGCCAGAGTATGTGCTTGATTACCTTGGCCGTTACACCCATCGGGTAGCGATTTCCAACAACCGCATTGCGTCCCTGGAAAACGGCCATGTCACTTTTGACTATAAAAACCGGGACACGAACCAGAAAGAGCAAGCACGCATCGATGCCGTGGAATTTATCAGGCGCTTTTTGCTGCACGTGCTGCCCAAAGGGTTTATGAGAATCCGCCATTACGGGTTTTTAGCCAACCGCTACAAAAAAGAAAATTTGCGGATATGCCGCAAATTGCTCGGGCTTGACGCCGAGCTGACGACGGTTGTCAAAGAGTCGATTCAGCAACTGATGCACCGGTTGACCGGTGTTGATATCACCCGCTGCAGACACTGCAAGCAAGGAACAATGACGGTGGTCTTTCAAATCGCAAAAGGCACCGGGCAGAACAGCTTCAGGATTTTGCATCCGCCATAGCGTTTGTGAGTTGTAAATCAACTATATACGGGTGTCTCATATTGAAGCATTTGAAATCAAAACGTAAACATGCAATGGATTAGTGCGCCTTTTTTAGGTCGATTTTGCAGAAATTGCTATTTTAGATAGACGTGTCACATGAAAAACAAAGTATGGATGTACAGTCAATGCATATCAATGTGGTTTTGCCCATGCCACATTGCCTTAAAACGCCTTCCACCGCTATTACTGAAGCCCAACCCCAGCTTTACAAACCCCATAGATGGTGGTACCAATTTATATGCTTTACAGGGCGGCTCAGTCCAACAAGTTTTATCCGCAATCCCGCTTAGTTAGATCCACATATCGAGATTTTACCTGTTGTTGTGAGTCCCGCCCACTCTGTGCTACTTTTGTGGGCGGGACTACGGATAAAACTCTATACGTTAGGCGTAATGACCGAGTTCAATTTTCTTTTTCGATGTTTGAAACTTTGGTACTTTTTTCAATAAACAGCCTTGTGGCCTTGGGCAAGCCTGGTGCTAAATGACCATAGCCCTACCATTTTTGATCTTTTGTAATTTACTGGTGGCAGTTTACCAGCTTTGGGGCAGGTTCAACCGCTTGAGCTTTTACTCTCTTTTTAAACCTTTGTTGCTGGCTCCAATTGCTAATATTATTTAAGGCTTTCAGCCACTTAGAAATAATTGTTCACGCCTAACAAGCGTGTGCACCCGACCGGAGGGGCGAGCCACGGTAAAATTTGCGGCTTTTGGTGCCGCCAGAATCAACCATCATTTTCGTTAGGTGTGTTTCCCCTCCGGCGGGGTGACACGCGACGTTCTGCGTTAATAAACGGGTCCAATGATCTTCGTTTGTTGTTTGAAACTATGTTGCTTTAAGTATTGAAAACGGCCTTGGGGCCTCTGACAAATCTGGTTCTCAATCACAATAGCCCCTGCCATTTTCGACCTATTTTAATATATTTTGTGTTACCATCCTGGTTTATGGGTCAGGTTCAATCGGTTGAGCTTTCAAGAATTAATCTGTGGGTTGTACCAACCTTTGTTGCTGGCTCCATGCTATTAAATTTGTATGAATTTCATTCTGTTACAATAAATAACTGCTGCGCAGAACAAGCGTGTGCACCCGACCGGAGGGGCGAGCCACGGTAAAATTTGCGGCTTTTGGTGCCGCCAGAATCAACCATCATTTTCGTTA
>QKJH01000179.1 GCA_003250865.1 Alphaproteobacteria bacterium
AGTAATTCCGCTTTAAACGATAAGAACGGTGAATTTCATGGAACTTGACGCCCTTTTGCTTTCCCGCATTCAATTTGCTTTTACGGTTTCCTTTCATATCATATTTCCATCCTTTACCATCGGCCTTTCGGCCTATTTGGCATTGGTAGAATGGAAATATCTGAAAACCGGAAAGGAATTATATAAAGAAATCTATCTTTTCCTGATTAAGGTCTTTGCCGTTGCTTTTGGTATGGGCGTGGTATCGGGCATTGTCATGTCCTATCAGTTCGGGACAAACTGGTCGACTTTTTCCGACAAGGTAGGCAGTGTTATCGGCCCTCTATTGGCTTATGAAGTGCTGACGGCCTTTTTCCTCGAAGCTTCATTCTTGGGTATTATGTTGTTCGGCTGGGGCAAAGTTTCCCAAAAAATGCACTTTGTGGCAACTTTACTGGTCGCCATCGGCACATCCGTTTCCGCCTTTTGGATTTTATCCGCCAACAGCTGGATGCAAACCCCAACAGGATTTGAAATCAATGAAGAAGGGCTCTTTATGCCCACAAACTGGATTGAGGTCATCTTTAACCCATCCTTACCGTACCGTCTTGTTCACATGCTAACCGCAGCCTATCTGACCACTGGTTTTGTGGTTGGCGGCGTTGCTTCGTGGTTTCTGCTTAAAGGCCGGCATATTGCCCACGCCCAAAAAATGTTGAAACACATTCTGGTTCTAGCTTTCTTTATGGCACCGCTACAACTCGTCGCCGGAGATTTCCACGGATTGAATGTTTACGAACATCAACCGCTTAAAGCGGCTGCTATTGAAGCCATTTGGGAAACACAGGAAGGCGCTCCCCTACAGTTATTTGCATGGCCCAGCCAAGAGCAAGAAAAGAACCTATATTCCATAGCCATACCAAAAGGTGCTAGTGCTGTTCTAACCCATAATCCCAATGCTGAAATAAAAGGCCTGAAAGATTGGCCGAAAGAAGACAGACCACCTGTCGCAATTGTATTTTGGTCATTCCGTATCATGGTTGGCCTGGGCGTTCTGATGATTTTCGCAGGATTGGCCGGAGCATGGCTATACTACAAAGACAAGCTTTACACCTGTAAGCCCTATCTGCGCTTTATGGTAGCCATGGGACCAAGCGGTTTTATTGCCGTTCTTGCAGGCTGGTTCGTCGCTGAAGTCGGACGGCAACCCTATACAGTATACGGTTTCTTACGAACCTCGGAATCTGCTTCACCCGTGTTGTCTGATCAGGTTGCATTCTCGCTTGCTCTCTTCATTATTATCTACACGATAATTTTCGGGTCAGGCACGACTTATATCCTTAACCTGTTCAAAAAAGGCATAACCGGTAAACCAACACCCCCTATTCCGGCAAAAGCCATGGCGTTCAAAAAACCGAAACCCAAAGCAAGAACCGGCAAGAAACCCGCCGCTAAAAAATCCAAATAAGGAGGATTAATCATGTTTTCATTTGGCGAATTTATTGACTTACCCCTTATCTGGAGCGGCCTTCTTGTCATCGGAACACTTGTTTATACATTGTTGGACGGTTTTGATTTAGGCATTGGGATTTTATCGCCCTATGCCAAATCGGACAAAGAACGCAACACCATGATTAATTCCATTGCCCCATTTTGGGACGGTAATGAAACGTGGATTGTTCTGGCCGGCGGCGGTTTGCTGGCTGCTTTTCCTTTGGCCTATTCCATTGTCATGACCGCTTTGTATATTCCAATCTTTATCATGCTGTTTGCATTAATCTTCCGCGGTGTTGCTTTTGAATTTCGTATTAAAGCGCCAGAAAGCCACAAACCACGGTGGACATATGCTTTTCATCTGGGCTCTATAACGGCAGCGCTTTTTCAAGGCATCATTCTTGGTGCCTGTGTTCAAGGGATTACCGTTGAAGGACGTGACTTTGCAGGCGGAGCTATGGATTGGCTAACGCCATTCACACTGTTTACCGGCATTTCCCTTGTAATCGGCTATGTCATGATGGGAGCTTCGTGGTTGATTATGAAGACAACAGGAAAGCTTCAGGAACGGTGCTTTAAGATTGCCTTGCGTGCCGGCGTTGGTGTGCTTGGTGCCATTGTTATTGCATCTGAATGGATACCGCAATTGACAACAGGTGTTGAATCATGCTGGTACTCACTACCGTATTTTTATTATCTTGGCCCCATTCTTTTTGTTCTAATATTAGCATTCTCAGGACTATATATCAGTGTGCAGAAAAAACATGAATACGCACCGCTGATTTATTCTGGTGTCCTTTTGGCCTTGATGGTTCTGGGTCTTGTCATCAGCATCTGGCCGTTGATAACAACCGGCCCGACAACGCTGTGGAAAGCCGCTGCCAGTGATGAATCACTGTCACTGATGCTCGTTGGTGCCGTTGCTGCGCTGCCTGTAATTCTGGGATATATCGGTTACGTTTATTGGGTATTCCGCGGAAAATCATCCCACGAGTTGGGGTATGGAGATTAAGTCTTGATAGCCACACTTAAAACGCGTTTGGAAGATTGGGACAAACGACTGGCGGAAAATCATCCGAAATTCCGCCCATGGTTCTGGTTTGTCGCCCTGTGGTGTTTTGGCTTTCTTGCTTTGACCGTTATTGCTTCCTTTATCAAAGGAATCTTTTTTATCGGCGGCGCCAGCGTTTAATTCTGCTTACAACGCCCAATAGGCATAACCGAGTTTTTCAATCTCACGTGGGTCAAATGCGGACTTAATATCTACCAGAACCCCACCCGGCTTCAAATGTTTGGTAAGCAGACCGGTTCCCTGTTTGATATAGTCCTCATGAGAAACGGCCAGTACAAGTGCATCGACTTGCGTTAACTCGGCCTCATCCGCCATATCAATACCGTATTCGTGCTTTACGTGTTCAGGCACGGCATGGCAATCGGATACCAGCGGTGCAATACCATAGCTTCTCAAAGTATCAACAATATCCGGCACGCGCGAATTACGCAAATCGGGTACATTTTCCTTGAAGGTAATCCCCAAAATACCGACCTTTGCTCCTTTTACCGGTGTAGCAATGGAAATCAGCTTTTTAACAAGCTTTTCGGCAACATAGGCGCCCATCGAGTCATTAACGCGGCGACCGGCCAGAATAACCTGCGGATAATAACCAAGCGTCTGGGCACGGGCGGTCAGATAATAGGGATCAACACCAATACAATGGCCACCGACTAGCCCGGGAAAGAATTTTAAAAAGTTCCACTTCGTTCCTGCCGCTTCCAAAACGTCTTTCGTATGGATACCCACGCGGTCAAAAATCATTGAAAATTCATTCATCAAAGCAATATTCAAATCACGCTGGGTGTTTTCAATCACTTTGGCCGCTTCGGCAACTTTGATAGACGGCGCGCGGTGCAATCCGGCTGTAATAATAGAATTATAAACATCCGCTACACGATTTAACGTCTGTTCATCCTGACCCGAAACGATTTTGGTAATGGTTTCCAGACGGTTGACTTTGTCACCGGGATTGATACGTTCAGGCGAATAACCCAGCGTAAAGTCACTACCGCATTTCAAGCCTGATATTTCTTCTAAGATAGGGCCACAGAAATCCTCGGTTACACCGGGATAAACGGTCGATTCAAATACCACCACAGCGCCTTTATCAATAACCGTGCCCAATGTCAGACAGGCTGTATCCAACGGTGTTAAATCCGGCTGGCGGTTTTCATCAACAGGGGTTGGTACCGTAACTACAAAAAATGTGCATCCCTTCATATCCAAAGGGTTTGTCGTAAAGGTGATGTTTGCAGCCTGCAAATCAGCATCGGACACTTCGTTGGTATCATCATGCCCGGCTTTCAGACGCTCGACACGGTGCTCGGCAATGTCATAGCCAACAACGTCATAATGTTTGGAAAAACCAACGGCAACCGGTAAACCGACATAACCCAGCCCAATAACGGCAATTTTTTCTTTCATGGTGTACTTTCTACGAAAACAACGAACTATGACGGTCACCATAATGCACTTTTTACCATTTTGGCAAGAGTCATAAAAAATGCCCGCTTAAAAACGGGCATCTTTTTCGATTGTTACCAATATAATTAGACCTTGGTAACATCATTGACATAGGTAAGGACTTGTTGCGCACATTCTTCAAGCGAATGATGCTGCGTATCAACAACAATTTCGGGGTTATCCGGCGCCTCATAGGGTGAAGAAATTCCCGTAAACTCCTTGATTTTTCCTTCGCGCGCCTTTTGATATAGCCCCTTGGGATCACGTTGTTCACATGTTGCCAAATCCGCCTCAATATAAACTTCGTGGAAAGATTGTCCTGCTGCTGCCCGGGCGCGCATCCTGTCTTCTTTAAATGGAGAGATAAAGGCCGTAATGACAATCATGCCCGCATCAGCCATCAAAGCAGCAACTTCCCCAATACGGCGGATATTTTCACTCCGGTCTTCATCGGAAAAGCCCAAGTCGCGGTTTAAGCCATTACGTACATTATCGCCATCAAGGACATAAACCTGTTTTTCCTGATTGAAAAGCAGCTTTTCGACCTCCATAGCCACAGATGACTTACCCGAACCCGACAAGCCGGTCAGCCAAATAACAGCACCTTTATGGCCATTGCGCCACTCACGATTTTCACGACGTAGAAGATGTTCTACACTATACAGGTCTGCGGCTTTGGATACATTCCGCTGATCGGCAAACTTCGCCATATCAATAATACCGCCGCCAACAACATCGTATTTGTCAAATAGAACCAGACGGCCAGTGCGCGGGTTATTAACATAGGAGTATAACGCCATCATTTCAGAGGAGCGCAATACCACTTCGGCCATTTCGTTACGTTTAACCTGTTTCTGGTTTTCATTTTGCAAATCATCGGTATTGATAACCTTGTTAATCGACTGCACCATCACTGGCCACGAACATGTACCGAACTTGGCTGTAAGCAACATGCCTTCCTTTAGCTCATGATGCGCAATCCAAAAGATGTTAGCCGCAAAAACACGCGTCAACATCGGAGGATTATCATGGGTTGACGCAATATGCCCACGCTCGACAAAAATAGGCTTATCCAGAGTAAATCCCATGGATTCTCCGGCTTTGGCGTAGGTAATTTCTTTCTCGCTATTCCACTTTTCAAGCGAAACAACCGTGGCCTCCAAATTCGATGGAGAGAAGAGCAATTTATCGCCCTTGTTCAGAATGCCGCTTTCAACACGTCCAACAATAATACGGCGCTCATCGCCTTTGTAGCGGTATACATCCTGAACCATAAAGCGCATGGGACGATCAACCAATGGCGGCTGAATTTGCAGTTTATCCAAATTGGACAACACCGTCTCGCCATCATACCACGGCATGGTTTTTTCAGCGATGGAGGCAATATTGTCACCATGACGCGCCGAAATAGGAACGATAAATCGGGCGGTAATTCCCAGATGAGCCAAATAATCTACGACTTCTTGAGAAACTTCGTCGTACCGCTCTTTCTTGTGTCCGACCAAATCCATTTTGTTAATAACAACACCCACCTGTTGGATACCCAAGAGATGCAATAAATAGGCATGACGTTTTGTTTGTTCCTGAACACCTTCATCAGCGTCAACAACCAGAATGGCAGCATCCGCAGCGGCAGCACCGGAAATCATGTTCTTCAGAAACTCACGGTGACCGGGCGCATCAATAATCACATAGTTACGCTTTTCGGTTTTAAACCAGATTTGTGTTGTATCAATCGTGACAGCCTGATCACGTTCAGCTTGAAAAGCATCCAGAACAAACGACCATTCAATATCCATCCCGCGCTTTTCAGAAATAGCCTTTAACTCTTCAACTTTGCCTTCGGGAAGCGAGTCCGTATCGTATAGCAAACGACCTATGAGCGTTGATTTTCCATGGTCAACGTGACCGACAATAACCATATTCAATTGTGTTAGATTTTTACTCGTCATGGCTTACATATACCCCCCGGCACGAAGGCGCTCGAAACTATCCTCACTATCATGATCCATAGCGCGACCGGCACGCTCCGGCTGCCTTGTAACTTCCAGTTCAGCGATAATTTCTTCCAATGTTGAAGCATTGCTGTCAATCGGGAAAGTAATATTCTTCTCACCCAAAGAACGATAGCGTTTGCCATTTTGTGACAAATAAAGGGGAACATAGGGAATTTTCTCCCGCAGGGTGTAACGCCAGATATCCAGTTCTGTCCAATGCAATATCGGGTGGATACGCACATGGGTACCTTGCGGAAAGTCGGTCTTATACTGATCCCACAACTCGGCTGGCTGGTCTTTGAAGTCCCATTTACCATCCAGCGTACGTGGCGAGAAAATTCGCTCCTTGGCACGCATCGATTGTTCATCACGGCGAATACCCAAAATCATGCCACGATATTGATCACGCAATAACAGATTCCGCAATCCCTCGGTTTTGCGCGTGGCCGAGCGTGTAGCCGGCGGCAATGTTTGGTCCATCTCTTCTTCAGGCGGGCAAAGCTCAACTTTTAATTCAAAACCCCAATCCTTGACCAGTTGGTCACGAAATTCATAAACTTCGGGCAATTCCATTTCGGTATCCAATTGAATCATAGGAAACGGCACACGGCCATAAAAAGCTTTGCGTATCATCCATAATAATGCCGTGCTGTCCTTACCAATTGACCACAACATCCCCAAAGGCTTTACTCTATTATAGGCCTCGCGCAGGATATAAATTGTCCGCGATTCAAGTTCATCCAAATAATCATACATTGGCATTATAACCTTTCACCATTTCTTTTCGGGGGAAGAGTATCAAATAATGCTGTTACCAACAAGCGCTCTTAATCACAATAGTTCACAAAAAAGCTCTTCCCACCTATTATAAATTTCGTTCGTCTCGTATGGCTTGACACTGTTGATTGCACACTTTCCCATTCGAATTCTTGAGGCTTTATCAAGCATTAATCGTGCCAACATATCGGCTAGCGCATCACTATCATCATTACCCGATGCTAAAAGACCGTTTTCACCACTCGTTATCAAATCCGCCATACCGGAACAGCCTTCAAACGCCACACACGGCAGACCATGAGCCAGACTTTCGCCAATCACATTGGGAAACCCTTCCCAGCGCGAGGCAATCGCAAATAAATGGGATGTTGTATAGAGAGAGGAAACATCTTTTACCGCACCGAGCATGGTAACACGGTTTTGCAACCCATTTTTTTTGATTAGAGCTTCTAATTCAGCGCGCTTTTCACCCTCACCGACAATTTTCAGATGCCAATCCGGAAAGTCTTTTTCAATTTTAGCAAAAGCGCAGATAAGCGTGTCCATATTTTTCTGATAGCTGAGTCTACCGATAGACAACACTATCTTGGGGGTTCCTTTATCCGGCTGGGCAAAACACGTTGCCGGAATAACGGCATTCGGAATAACGCGTATTTTGCGGCGTAGATAGGCTGGATAATCATTCACATAGCTCCGACATTGCACAGTAATCAGTGATGCCAAACGCATGGATTGAAAGATAAGGTTACGCCGTTTTCCTGCCGAGGTAAAATTCATCAGTGATACCGAATTGCGCTCGGCCTGTATCATTGGAATGCCTAGCCAAAGGCATGCAACACGCGCTGTAATAAAACACCCGTACTGATAGGCTATAATGACATCCGGCTTATTTTTCTTCACGGCCTTACGCATCACGACAAGACGTTTTAACCGTTCTGACAAACTGGCTTTGCGCAATGGGTTGCCAATATCCATTTTTAGCCAGTCAATCTTCTCACTCATAGGATAAAATGCCTTTGCATCTTTTTTATCCCAGGTAATGAGGTGTATGGCATGTCCGCGCTGAACCATTTCATTCATGAGTGCGATAGCCTGACGCTCGACGCCGCCGGCCATATCATCAAAATTGCGACAAACAAAAAGAATTTTCATGACTACATCTTCCTCATCCTGCGTTCATGAAAAAAGCGGCGCGGCGCAGTCGTACAAAAATGCCGCATTATCGGCCATGGATAACGCACAAAAAGCCCAGCCAAAGTCCCAAACAGTTTACAGTACTGACGGGTAAAATGATAATAGCGAACATAGGGCCAATGAGAGGCATAGTAATAACGGCTAACGCCAAGCAGATAGTCTTTGTACTTTTCCGCCAAACGCAATTCCGCCTGCAGGTTTTTCTCTGGCGTTTTATCGTGACCTGAGGAAGCATACTGCACAAAAGCTTCGTTTTGTGTTCCGATAAAATGCGTATCCACCAATCCCAAACGGACAGCCAAATCGACATCTTCAACGCGCACAAAACTCTCATCAAAACCGTTGACTGAACGAATAAGTTCACTCGGAATAAATAGCGAACAGCTTGGCGTTCCACTGCCATAAAAGACATCAGGATCTTTTTGATAAAATAAAAGATAGTCGATAATCTGCGCCCCTTTTGGACATTCACCGTTTGACCCTACTGCCAAAAGCGGTTTTTTATATCCGTTGGAATAATGCCGAACACCGCTGGCATAGCAAACGACGTTGGCATGTCCTGTTTTCTTTTGATACTCGGTTAAACAGCTATATTGCTCGGACAACCGATTGGGTAGTGATTCATCATCATCATCAAAAAATGCAATATACTCACCCTTGCTATGGGCAATGATTGTATTGCGTGCGCCAGAGGGCTTTTTATTTTGTTCATGGCAAATCAAACGGGCATGGGGTATATCTTTTATAACCTCCTGCACCACAGAAACTGAGTTATCGGAAGAACAATCATCAACAATAATAATCTCTGTGTTTGGCCAATCCTGTGCTATTGCTGAGCATATTGCACGCCCGATGGTATCCGCAGCATTGTAACAGGTTATCCCGACGGTAATCAGCGGAAAGGTCATATTTTTTCTCCTGCGCGCCATTGCGCAAATCGCCGATTATTGCGGTAATTGGGGAGCGCCCACCATACACGTTTAAGCGTCCACACAGGATGTCGTAGCAACAGCGTAATAAAGGCTCTTAAAAAACCTAACGCTTCCCTTTGCAAAAACAAAAATTTCAAATCCAACCAACTTCGACAAAAATGATAAGCATTATCATTAGGAAAGACATCTTTGAATTTTTCAAAGATATAGTGCCAGTTTTCTTTTTCCTGCACCAAGTTTTTGTCATCTGTTAAAGTCATATATTGTTTTACCAGCGGCTGAGCCACACCGACAAACGCCGTCCCTTCGTTTGCTGCACGCAAACATAAATCCGTATCCTCCCCCCGTCTGAGTTTTGCATCAAACCCACCAAGGCGACGATAAAGGTCGGTACGCGCCATCTGAACACAGGTTGCCATTGAACCATAGCCGTTCTTTAGCGGATGCCCCATTAGAGTGCGCTGTATCATTGCCATCCCACGCGGTGCAGGAATACCATCATCCATACCTGCAGTAGGGACATAGATTGGATCTTTTCCGGGATAAAAATGAAGCCTTGCGCAATGGCAAATGACGGGCACATCGTGATGTGCCGCTTCATAACCAGTCAGGCGGGTATATTGTGCCGCCAGGCGCTGTGGAACAGATTCATCATCATCATCAAAGAAACATATAAATTCACCGGTTGCTTTTTCAATTATCAAATTGCGCGCCACTGCCACCCCTCCATTCTCAGGGGTACGATAATAGGCGATAGCGGGATGGTGTTCGGTATAGCGCCGGATAATATCGGCCGTATTATCCGTTGAACAATCATCCGCCACCACAATTTCGACATTCGGCCAGTCCTGAGACAATGCCGAAAGCAATGCCCGCTCAATCGTATCCGCACAGTTATAAGCCGTAAGGCCAATGGTGATAAGCGCGTCTTTTTTCACAATAAACCTGATTGAAACCGTGTTGCCATGATGCTATACAGTTATACACCATACTATACCATACGATGCAAGGATAAATTATGCGCAGAATAATCAAGAATATTCTCTACCGCCTTCTTCCCGAAGGCCTTTATCTGTATCTAAAAAACAAGCATATTGACTATAAAAATAAAAAGCATCACGGTAAGGTCAAAAATACATCCCTTCCCATTTTAAACTTTACACTCACCATTCCAACTAACCATAACTTTATCAAATACCAACGTGAACAACCCAGACGCAATCGTGATTTGGGTGTTGTCGCCCGTTATGCTGGAAGAAAATACCCTACAAAACCCATAGTTGATATCGGTGCCAATATAGGCGATACGGCGGCCATTATTGCCTCGGAATGTTCAAACGACCTGATACTGGTTGATGGCAGTGACTTCTACTTTTCCTATCTTGAAAAGAATGCTCTGCTATTTCCCAACAAATGCACTTTGCATCACTGTTTGGTTGCCGATGGCAGTGAGCAAACGGGTTCGCTGGTGCACTGGGGAGGAACC
>QKJH01000105.1 GCA_003250865.1 Alphaproteobacteria bacterium
GGTTCGGTTGCCCGAAACCATGCTTTGGTGAACCCAGCCTTCATCACCGGTAACGTCACGAACTTTGCGCCACGTGTCGTATTCGGTGACAATCTCAACCGGTAGAGCGCGTTTGGTGTAAATCCAGTCAATGGGCTAGCGAGTGCCGGGGCCGGTACGCATGTTTACCTCTTCGGAACGCAAGGAAACAAAGCGCGGGACGGGCAGTCCCGTTTCACCGGCCATAGCGGGCAAAATAATTGAAAGGGGCGTTAGCGCAACCAGTGTCAATAAAAGAATATGTTTTTTCATGGTTTTGATTATTGTTCGAAAGACTTTTTTTGGCAAGAGTGAAAATAAAAAACCCCTCATTTTTAAGGAGGGGTTTTTCAATGTGTTTATATGCTCTTACTCGGCAACATCAGCTGCAAGTGTCATTTTGACAATCTTATCTGGGTTTGCAGGTGGTTCGCCGCGTTTAATCTGGTCAACATATTCCATGCCTTCGACGACTTGACCAAAAACGGTATATTGGCCGTTCAGGAAAGAGCCGTCATCAAACATGATGAAAAACTGGCTGTTGGCGCTGTTCGGGTTTTGCGAGCGAGCCATACCCAATGTGCCGCGAACAAATGGTTCGCTTGAAAATTCGGCCGGCAAGTCGGGATTGTCGGAACCGCCCATGCCGGTACCGGTGGGATCGCCCGTCTGAGCCATAAATCCTTCGATAACGCGGTGAAAAACAATGCCGTCATAAAAGCCTTCGCGGGTCAGCTGTTTGATGCGCTCGACATGTTGGGGAGCTAAATCAGGACGCAAAGCAATGACAACACGTCCGTAATCAAGGTCAAGATACAGGGTGTTTTCAGGGTCGTTCTGGGCGTGGGCCGGCGGCGGAACCAACACCATGGCAAGCAAAGGTAAAATACCTAATAAGATAAATTTCATGGAATTTCTCTCCGATTGTAAAAAAAAAAAGGATTTTTTTGTGCAGGGTTTTTAAAACCTCTTGCGTATTATAAAAGAGTAAAAGTGTCTGGCTGTAAAGCGCGAAAAAATATTTTTATTTAAAAAAATGAAGAGAAGGACTTTAAACCTGTAAAAACCGTGTTATACTGTGTCCAGACTGAGTGGAAATCTGATTTTTACGGAGAGAAAAAATATGAAAAACAAGCTTTTATTGGGATTGGCACTGGGTGCATTCTTGGTGGCTCCTAGCGTGACGTTTGCCGAAGGTGTCAAGGTTGTCTGGAAAGATTTGGGGCAGGCTGAACGTAACCAGATTTTGTCGAAATGGAAAGCATTGCCGGATGACAAGAAAGTGCCGTGGATTGAGTTCCGTGATGATTATGTGGATAAAATGCCGGCTGAAAAACTGAAAAAGTTTGAAGACGATGCCAAAGAACGCGTTGCCCGTGAAGCTGCTCAGGAAAAGAAAATCGCCGCTCAGCGCGCCGAAGCCGAAAAACAGGCAAAGATAGAAGCTGAAAAAGCCCGTAAAGAAGCTGAAGCAGCAGCCGAAAAAGCTGAAAAAGAAGCTGAAAAGGCTCGTGTAGCCGCTGAGAAAGAAGCTGAAAAGGCCGAAAAAGCAGCAGCCAAGGAAGAAGAAAAAGCTGCTGAAAAAATTGAAAAAGCCGAAGAGGCTGTAATGGAAGAAAAAACCGAAGCGACGACCGAAGCAGCGCCTGCCGAGGAAGAAACAGTTTCTCCCGAAGAAGCCAAGCCGGCTGAAGAAGCTGAAGGCATGAGCGGTGAAGCCAAGCCTGTTGAAGAACCGGTTAAAAAACCGGCTGCCAAAGCTCCGGCCAAGGATGATGGCAAATTGAAATCCATGTTCAAAAAATTCTTCTAATAGTCTAATGTGAAACGAAAAGCCGCCCTTGTTAATAGGGCGGTTTTTTTTATGGCTTTTTATCAGAATGGGCGGTTAGATTAATCCGGCATTTTTCATCGAGAATGTATCGTTTTTGCCGATAATCAGATGATCGTGTACGGTAATGCCGACAATGTCGCCGGCGGCCATGATGTCTTCGGTCATCATAATGTCATCCTTGGACGGCTCGGGGTCGCCGCTGGGGTGGTTATGCACCAGAATAAGGGCGGTCGCCCCCAGTTCCAGCGAGCGTTTAATCACTTCGCGCGGATAGACGGGGGTATGGTTGACGGTGCCGGTCTGTTGCAGTTCGTCCTTTATCAGCACATTTTTATTGTTGAGAAACAGAACGCGGAACTGTTCAATATCCTCGTGCGCCATGGCGCTGTGGCAATAGGCAATCAAATCTTCCCATGCCGAAATAACGGGACGGTTCTCAATGGAACGTTGACCCATGCGTTTGGCTAGTGCTTGAACGGTTTTCAGGCTGATGGCCGTGTTTAGAGACATATTGCCTTTATCAACCAAGGTCTGAACCGGGGCAGATAATACGCTGTTAATTCCATCAAAATCGACAAGTAATTTCTTGGCCAGAGGCTTGACATCCTTGCGGGGAATGGCTTGAAAAAGAAGCAGCTCCAACAGTTCGTAGTCCGGCATGTCTTTGCCCAGAGTTTGCAAAAAACGCTCTCGCAAACGGTCGCGATGGCCGTGATAGTGTGGTTTTTCTTCTTTTGTGTCGATGGTTTTCGACATATTTCCTATCCAGGTGTTAAAGCGTAAGGCGGTTGGGTATAGCCTTTGGGTGATTGCGTAAAGATTTCAAATCCGTCATCGGTAACGGCCAGAGAATGTTCAAACTGTGCCGACA
>QKJH01000132.1 GCA_003250865.1 Alphaproteobacteria bacterium
CGGCCTAAAGGATGTGGTAAGCGCCGATGAGAAAGACGATGTCATTTTCATCCTGTTTAACCGTGAATTGCTCGATACGTGGCTGTTATCCTATATTGGGGTTGTGGTGATGGCCATCACCATGTCAACGCTGGACACGCAAACCTATCTGTTCACTTCAACAGTATTGAAAAACTTTGTTCCCAAGGACTACACCAAAGACCGTGCCCAATATATCAAGCTGTCACGGATTGTCATTATCTTGGCCATGGTGGTCATGGGACTAATTGCCATGACAATCAGCGATATTATCCAGTTCCTGTTTCAAGCCATGAGTTTGATGTATATCCTCGGCCCCATTTTTGTCTTTACCGCCTTTGGCTGGTTCAAAAGCAATAAGTCCACAGATTTGTACATTACCGCCAATATCATTGTCTGTAGCCTGATTTACATTTATATGTTCCAATCAGGCCTGCTTGAAGACATGATGATGACAATCGTACCGCCGGTCATTTCACTGGTCGGATGCATTATTGGCTCATTCCTAAGCTATAAGGTCTTTGACAACGAGCCGGCTATTCACTAAATCGTCAACTCGCTATTACTAACAATTATAACAGCATCCTTTCTTTTTTGATTGGATGCTGTTATTTTTAGGGCGTAACCCCTTATGGAGCCAGTATGCCAGACATTTCATTAGAAACACGACCGGAAGTCACCGCACCCGTTTGCGGTATAGACGAAGTCGGACGTGGCCCGTTGGCAGGCCCTGTAGTTGCCGCAGCCGTTATCCTTCCTGATACTATTCCAGACGGCGATTTGTTATGGACGGCCAATGACAGCAAAAAGCTTAGCGAAAAGAAACGTGAAGCCCTGTATGACCATATAACACAAACGTGCACTTGTGCTATCGGAATGGCAACAGTGGCAGAAATCGACCGACATAACATCCTACAGGCCTCATTGATGGCCATGGCGCGCGCCTTCGACGGATTAACAATACGCCCCGCCCATGCACTAGTGGATGGCAACAAAGCACCCAAATTACAGAACTGTACGATTGAAACAGTTATCAAAGGTGATGGTAAATCCCTGTCCATTGCCTGTGCTTCGATTATCGCCAAAGTCACCCGTGACCGCATCATGCAGGATTTACACAGTGAATTTCCGCATTACGGTTGGGCGAAAAACGCCGGTTACGGCACAGCCCTCCATCTTCAAGGCATTGATATTCATGGTGTTACACCGCACCATCGCATCAGCTTTGCCCCGGTACGTAACGCATTGGAATGCAAATCAGCCTAATATTCTGTCCATTTTTACAGAAATGAGATTTTTCATCTTAAAAAAATCTTAACGGGATTCCGTTATCTTAACGTTTAGAGTCATTCCATTAACCCGCCTTAACAAGCCCTTAACAAAACCGTTGCCTTTTTGCATCACACATGAAGTAATCATGGCAAAATGCTGATTCCATTGATTCTTTTTATATTTTTTTCTTGACGGAAGATTCTTGGATAAGGCAGAATATCGAATATTCCAAAACTATCGAAATTTCGAAGTAAATTACCATAAATATTAGGGATTTTATACATGACGACGGTCACCACCGAAAATTCAGTTAACCGTATCCTCGTCGGCGATTGCATCGCCTTGATGAATTCTTTACCGGAAAAGTCCGTGGATTTGATTTTCGCTGACCCTCCCTATAATTTACAATTGGGGGGCGATTTGCACCGCCCGAACAATACTCTGGTAGATGCCGTCAATGACGAATGGGATAAATTCGAAAGCATTAAAACCTACGACCAGTTTACAAAAGACTGGATGACCGCTGCACGCCGTATCTTAAAAGACGATGGTGCCATGTGGGTTATCGGTTCCTAGCATAATATTTTTCGTTGCGGTTACATCATGCAGGATTTGGGATTCTGGATTTTAAACGACATTATCTGGAACAAAACCAACCCGATGCCGAATTTCCGCGGCCGCCGCTTTACCAACGCCCATGAAACGCTGATTTGGGCCGGTAAGTCGGAAAAATCAAAATATACCTTTAATTACGAAGCTATGAAAACCCTGAACGATGACAAACAAATGCGTTCAGACTGGTCTTTGTCCCTGTGTACAGGCGGGGAACGCCTGAAAGATGACGATGGCAACAAAACCCATCCGACACAGAAACCAGAAAGTCTTCTTCACCGTGTCATTTTATCATCAACCAAACCGGGTGATGTTATTTTGGATCCTTTCTTTGGCACTGGAACAACAGGCGCCGTGGCTAAAAAGCTCGGCCGTAACTTTATCGGCCTGGAACGCGATACCACCTATGCCGAGGCAGCAAATGCCCGCATTGCGCAAATTGCCATGAATCAGGATATGGACATCGTTTCAACCCCGGCAAAACGCGAAGAGCCGCGCATTCCGTTCGGTAACCTGATTGAGCAAGGGCTGTTGGAACCGGGTACAGTATTAACCGACCCAAGCGGTCAGTTCTCCGCCCGCGTCAAAATTGACGGCTCATTGATTGCCAGCAACCAACGCGGCAATTTCAAGGGCTCCATTCACAAAGTCGGGGCGGCACTGCAAGGCGCACCATCGTGTAACGGCTGGACATTCTGGCACTTCAAACACAAAGGCAGCATGGTGCCGATTGACATCCTACGCCAGCAAGTCCGCGCTGATATGGCTGTTAACCAGTAATATCAATAATTGTAATAAAGCGTTTTGAACGGATG
>QKJH01000189.1 GCA_003250865.1 Alphaproteobacteria bacterium
GACCAATTTCCAGATTATTGACGATCTTATCCAGTTTAAGCCGTTCCCATTGGGCAGGGGTAAGGGCACGCTCACTGCGAATAACAGTATATACCGGAATATCGTTTTTCAGCGTTGAAACATCTTCGTGATCGAAAAGGTCAAAGGGAATACGGATAAGTGGGCGTTTGCTGCCGACAACCATTTCGTTTTTGGTGCCGTACTGGGCATCCTCGAATTCATAGAGGCGCAGCAGGATGGTATCCCGGCGTTTTGGCGGAATAAATTCGATAACATCACCGGCTTCAAGGCGGTTTTTAACACGCACGATAAAGGCATCATCACGGACTTCTTCGACAATACCGGCAAATTCATAATCGCTGACGGATTCCGTATCTTCATAGGAATGGGACAGATTGGTCAGGCGGCCTTCGTGGAAGGCATGGGTTAATCCGCGTGAGGGGACGGTCAACACTTCGTCCATATAGAGTTTGGCATCCCAACTTTTGGGGTCAGTATACCAGTCATCAATGGCCATACGGTATGCTCGGGCAAGAGCAGCTACGTAAAAAGGACTTTTACCGCGGCCTTCGACTTTAAGAGAATCTATATTAATTGATAGCAAATCCGGTAGCTTGGGAAGTAAGCACAAATCACGGGAGTTTAAGATATACGAACCGCGCTCATCCTCGACAATTTCCATCATATCGCCGGGGCGGCAGGATTCTTCCAAAAAGAATTCAAACATGTCTTTGTTGTCATCGGTCAGATGAATTTCTTTTGTTGTGCCATCCTTCATTTTGATATGCAGTTTATAATTCCAACGACAGGAATTGGTGCAATTACCCTGATTGGCACCGCGTTCGGACATGAAATTCGACAACATGCACCGTCCGGAATAGGTCATGCACATGGCACCGTGAATGAATGCCTCCAGTCGTATGTCGGGGCATTTTTCACGGATTTCTTTCATTTCTTCATAGGATACTTCGCGTGCCAATACGACCAGCTCGGCCCCCTGATTTTTCCAAAAATCAACGGTCATATAGGAACAGACATTGGCCTGTGTCGATATGTGCAGCGGCAGGTCGGGGGCTTTTTGCTTCACATAGTTGAAGACCCCCGGGTCTGCAATAATAAGCCCGTCTGGTCTTACCTTTTGTACTGTTTCGATATATTCGTCCAGTTTGGGAATATCTTTGTTATGCGTAAACAGGTTCAAGGTCAGATATACCCGAACACCGTTTTTGTGGGCGAAATCGATACCTTCGACAACGTCTTCTAACGTCATTTGTGATTTGGTGCGCAGTGACATATCGGGGGTGCCCATATAAACGGCATCGGCACCGTATGTTACGGCAACTTTTAACCGCTCCAGATTTCCGGCAGGCATTAATAATTCTGATTTATGCGATGTTTTGTTTTGAGTCATAGGGGATATATAGCGGTACTATGACGGTAAATCAATATATTTACGCAGATATGGTACGGGTTTACAGCTTTTTAAAACCTTGTATCCTATGATGCGCGAGTGTGAACAGCGTTTGCGTTTTTAAAATGGTGGGCAATAACAACGGTGCGGAGAATGCAAATGAAATATTGGCTATTGTTACTCGTGACAGCATGTTTTTTTATCGGTAATACGGCTTTTGCCCAACAAAAAAGGGAATCAACGGTTGAAAATGCCAAAGCCTTTGTTCTTGAGGCTATTGATTACATCAATGCGAACGGTCTTGAAAAGGGGCTGGCAGAGATACAGAATCCCAACGGCAAGTTCCATACAAAAGAGCTTTATATTTTCGTTGTCGAACACCGGGGAAAAATGGTGGCGCATGGCGCCAATCCGGGACTGGTAGGCAAAAACGTCTATGAAATGCGCGATTCGGATGGTGTTGCTCTGTTTCATGAATTTGCCAAAAAAGTGGAAGAAAACCCCGAAGGCGGCTGGGTTTATTACAAATGGCCAAATCCGGCAACCAAGATGATTGAGAAAAAGGCCACATTTGTAAAAGACTTGGATGGTACCAATCTGGTTGGTTGCGGCGTTTATCAGTAATTTACGCTAAAACCCGTAGACATTCCCTTATCATGATGAAATAATGCCGGACATGAGTAGTAATCAGTCCGATATATCAAAGCTTGGCGAGTTGCAGCCCAAAGACCACCAATTCCTGTTCGGTCACGATGAACAGGAAAAGTGCCTGTGTGAGCGTTTTATGTCCGGTAAGCATCCGCATGCCATCATATTGGTTGGTCCGCCCGGTGTTGGTAAGGCAACATTGGCGTTTCGTCTTGCACGCAAAATCTTGTTCACGGACAGGGACGAGGGGGGGCTTTCAAGCAAAACCGAAGAAGCATCCTTATCCATGTTCGGTGATGAACCATCTGTGTCCGATGATAAGATGGCACTGGCTATTCCCGAAGACAGCCGTACCTTTCACCAGATTGCTGCCGAGGCACATCCTGCGTTTTTATATGTCGGTCGCCAGTTTGATGAGAAAAAGGGCAAGTACAAAAACGATGTTCTGGTCGATGATATTCGTAAAATACCGCCCTTTATGCGTCTGAAACCGACCGAGGGTAACTGGCGTATTGCCATAGTGGATGATGCGCATACCATGAACCGTAATGCTCAGAACGCTATTTTGAAAATATTGGAAGAACCACCCGAACATGCCCTTTTGATATTGGTTACCACCAATCTGGGGGCCTTTTTGCCGACGATACGTTCTCGCTG
>QKJH01000023.1 GCA_003250865.1 Alphaproteobacteria bacterium
AATTCAAACGGCCCTCTTGCCCCAATACCCATTGCACACAATGCTCAAACAGATCAATCCCAGCGACAGGAAAATCCGAAAGCTGACTGCCTCACCCAATATCAAAGCACTCATCACCACACCGGAAACGGGCATGATGAACACAAACGAGTTGAGTGTTGTGGCGCCGTAATGCCGCAGCATACCTGTCCAAGCCACATAACCGAAAGAAGCGGTGATGGCGCCTTGGTACAGGAGCGCCAGGCAGACGGGTGTATCCATACGATAAATCATCTGATGGTCAAAAAGCACCCCTGCCGCGATAAACAGCGGTGCAGCAATGAGCATATTAAAGAAGACAAGTTGGAGCGCCGTTATTCGATTCAAAATATGCTTGGTATATACGCTGTTCCCCGCCCATATTATTGATGATCCCATCAGCATCAAATCACCGGATTGAATGTTGGCCGAAACACCCCCCTGGCCTGTCAACAGTGTGGCGACACCAGAAAATCCAAAGATCATACCGAAGAGTTTCTTCACCGTCATTCCGTCGCCAGGTATGAAATAGTGCGCCAACACAAGAACAAACAGCGGCTGAGTGTTGATCAGAAGTGTTCCCCGCCCGGCTTCGGTCCTGCTCAGACCAAGATAGACAAGCGTTACCTGCATTGTGAAGAACAACGTGCTGATCATGACCGGAACAATCTGTATCCGATTTAGTATCAGCGGCTTACGGTTCAAGGTCGTCCATAAAAAGAGAACCGTTGCGCCGAGCGCAAAACGCAACCCGGCACAGGTCATCGCGCCCATACCCAAAAGGGTGATTTTGATGGCCACCGCGTTTGTACCAAACAGGATCATCAGGAACGCCGCAGATGTCCCAGCATAAAAGTTTAATGCTTTGTTCTGAAATTGTGGTTCCATCTTCAATCTCTCCGCAAGATATGCTTCGAACAGATAATTGTGCACTCCCCGAAATGGAATAAAAAAAGGGAAGGCAGTGTTTCAGGCCTTCCCTTTTGCAAGTCTCTATAAATGACAAAAGATCAGGGCATGCGGCACCTCGCAGTCATAAGCCATACGCATACGGCAGACCGGCGTCCGTAAATCCTCTTAGTTGAATGCTTGCGGTGTAATGTCATCAGAATACAACCTTATTAGCTATTGCCCATCCAGAAATGGCTATGCAATTTTAGCTTTGGCCGATATCGGTGTTGGACGAAAAATTTAATCCTCGAAATATCAACCAAATGTCTTCGGTTAAATTTTTCGTCCGCCTTTATCTCGAACAAATTATCCTATTTCTGGATGGACACTATCTAGTGCATAAAAACATAAAAAGGGAAGGTCCTTTACGGCAACCTTCCCTTTCTGAAAATTAAATTTTATAAGAGGTCAGGCCGCTGAGTACCACATCCTCAAAACCAAACGCGCTGTCTTGGTTCGGTTTACTCTATAATGGATGATGGTATACATCGGCGACACATTCCCTTTAAAAGTTTAAGCTCGAAGAAACAAATACTTCCATCAAAATTAATAGTCAAGTATTTTTTTATTCTGAATAATCATAAGTTACGGTCCCATCATCATACACGTTGGAATAATCTCCGTTGCTGAAGTTGACCGAAACCATTAATCGCAGTCCGATGTTTCCCCCTGCCGTGGCTGAAGTGTTTGCTGTTCCAAATGAACAGCTTTCAAGTGTCAGAAACGTAACGGTATTGTAGGCAAATAAAGCACCGCCGTATGCCCCGGTAGTGCTATTGTTGGCAAAGGAACAATTCGTGAATGCCGGGGATGTTTTGCATATCTGTGATGCGTTGTCGTCAACATACACCGCACCGCCGTAACCCTCCGAGGTATTCCCGTCGAACGTGCAATTGGAAAATTCCGGAGAAGAACCATAATCGATAAAAACTGCGCCGCCCCGGTCAAGGCTGCTGTTGTCCTGAAACGTTGAGTTTGTGATGGTCGCATCCGATCCGGTGCGCAAAAGTAAAGCGCCGCCGCGTGTCGCAGTGTTGGAACTGAAGGTGCAGTTGGAAATCGTTGGGGTTGCATAGTTATAACAAGCGATGGCTCCGCCCTCCACTGCATTGTTATTTTCAAAAGTACAGTCGTTGATTGTCGGAGAGTAGGTCTCCAACGCACTTCCGAATATAAGCATGCCGGCACCGCGCTGATGACACCATTGGCCGTCCGCATAGCCGGCGGTAATCGTGCACCCGTCCAAAACACTCCCGATGCTGCCCACCACAACATGGTAAGCGTCACCGCCGTCCGGTCCATCTTTATCTATATCACCTGAAAGAGTGGTGGTATTTAAGGAAACATTCCGGACGCCGCCTCCTGAAGGATAGCCCCCGTAGACAGCTATGCCCCGTTTAATAACAAAGGAAGCTTCCCGGTCTGTAGCATCGGTGGGATAGTATGTCCCTGCGGCAACGTTGATCGTTTCCCCGCCCTTGGCAGCCGCCAGAGCATCCTGAAGATCCGTATAAGCATTCGTCCAGCTTGATCCATCGTTACTGCCGCCGGCCGCCGCATCTACATAGTAGGTGCCACCGTAACCTGGTATGTTTGAGGTGTCGTACGGAAAATCCGTGTAAATCCTTGTCGACAGCGCCGTAATATCGGTCTCCCAATCGCTGATGTCCCTGTTTGCACGCCACCCCAGTGAGGTATATGTGGATGCAGGTTCAAAGTCATCATTGTCTGACCAGCGCAGCCCCT
>QKJH01000129.1 GCA_003250865.1 Alphaproteobacteria bacterium
TGAAAGACTCGTTTAAGCTTGCAACTGGGATTCAATCAAGATTGTATATTGACAAGTTGGATTTCATGTGATTATTTTCCCAGTTTCTACAGCTTTATTAGATGTTAACGGACCGAAATTTTACGGAAAATATAGGGCGGAAATAACAACCCCAATGGTCAATGGAACAACAAGGAAAATGAATCATGAAAAGAACTTATCAACCAAGTAAAATCAGACGGGCTAGAACGCACGGATTTCGTAAACGGATGTCGACAAAGGCCGGCCGAATGGTGATCAACAGGCGCCGGGCCAGGGGACGCAAACGTCTGGCGCTATAACGAATGCGAAAACAACAATAAGCTAACAGGGTAACTCACAACAGAAAGAATGATCGCCACGCATACTGAGAGTGTGGAATTACCGGAAAAAAAACCAAGGCTAAGCTTTACGAAGGCCGATCGGCTGCTTAAAAGATCTCAATTTGTTCACCTGGCTACAAATGCCAGAAAACTTGGGAACAGACATTTCATCGTTTTCTTTGAGCAAAGCAAGCAGGAACGCAGCCGACTCGGCATCACTGTCAGCCGCAAAGTGGGAAACGCCATAGCACGTAACCGGATTAAACGTATCGCGAGAGAATGTTTCAGACGTCACCGCCCTGACCTCAGCAACCATTGGGACCTTCACATTATCGCGAAAAGACAAGCGGCAGACATCAGTAATCAAGCGTTAACACAATCGATGCATATGCTGTTAAAGCGGATTGACGCGTCACAGAATGAGTAATTCGCCAAGCGTGATCATCATGATGGTGATGATACGCGCCTATCAACTCGTTATTTCACCGATCATCGGTTCGGCATGCCGGTTCGAGCCATCGTGCTCGAACTATGCCATGCAGGCCATTGAACGGTATGGTGCGTTCAAAGGCGGGATGATGTCGGTGAAAAGGTTACTGCGGTGCCACCCATGGTGTCCCGGCGGTTACGATCCTGTGCCCCCAAAAAGCGACAGCGTCAATATGCAATAGAAAGCCGCCTTGTTTTTAATCAAGCCAAAATTCTCACACCCTCCTATGCCGCGAGACAAAACGCCGTACATCGTCAGCACGCCTTGAAAGCTATCCACGAAGGAGATCTGCATGGAACAGAAGCGCCTGCTATTGGCCATTACTTTGTCTTTTGCCGTGTTCCTGGTCTGGAGCATCGTTTTCGGCCCAAAGCCTGAAACAAAGCCTCAAAAAAGCACAGAAACGACAACGAACAGAGAAGAAAAAACAACACAGACACCGCAAGTATCTGCACAAAAAGCGGAGCTTGATCAAAGAACCGATACGGTGCAAAGCAACGAACAGCAGGATATCATTAAGAAAGACGAAAGACCTGCAAGGAGCCTCATCGTCGAAACGCCTCTTTTTAAAATGTACCTGGACGAAAAGGGGGCGGCTGTTACGCAAATGGTGCTTAAGGACTACAAGGAATCCATCGAAGAAAACGCACCGTTCAAAAAGCTGATCCCCGAAAAACTCACCGGAGGAACCGTCCTGTTAAGAATGACCGATCCAAAGGCACTCGGTCTTGAAAAAATGGTATACACAGCAGACGTCGCCGAAGATGTTATCAATGTTGACAATGGCAGTAGAACAGTCCGGTTCCAGGCAATTACGGACGGCAATGTTAAAATCGAAAAAACATATCGGTTTAACGCAGACAGCTACTATGTTGACGTTGATGTTCAAGTTGTGAACAACTCAGGTACGCCTGTTAATGGCGACCTGGCAATGGGATTGCGCGATGTCGTGGATGCAGACAAAGCCACATACGGATTCGAGGGTCCAAGCGGTCTGGTCAATGACGGTCTCGAACAGGTAAAAATAAAGAAAATAGAAAAAGACAACAAAATTTCCGGAACAGTCTCATGGGTGGCCATAGAAAAGCTGTATTTCATGGACAGCGTGGTGAGCAAGTCGCCTGTTGAAGGCAGTATGTTTCTCGGGTTTAAAGATAATATTTTATCAAATCAGTTGGTTACACCGATAGGCAGCATCCCCGGCGGACAGAGTAAAACAATATCCTATTTACTCTTTATGGGCCCGAAAAGCCTTAAAATTCTTGAGCAAACCGACACAGGGCTGGCTCGTGCAATTAATTACGGCTGGTTCGATTTCATCGCAAAACCATGTTTGTGGTTCATGAATTTTATATATGGATTCATTCCGAATTACGGCGTCGCAATTATCATTCTGACTGTCATAACAAGATTGATTTTCTGGCCGCTTGCCCAGAAAAGCTATAAATCAATGAGTGACATGAGAAAACTGCAGCCCGTGATGGAGGAGATCCGGGAAAAGTACAAGGATGACAAAGTGCGCATGAACGAAGAAACCATGGCGCTCTATAGAACATATAAAATCAACCCGTTGGGTGGCTGTTTGCCAATGCTGATCCAGATGCCCGTGTTTCTTGCTCTTTATCGTATGTTATACGGCGCTATCGAACTGCGGCACGCACCGTTCATTGGTTGGATCAAGGATCTGTCCGCACCGGACCGTTTGTTTCATTTCGATATATCTCTGCCGTTCATTCAACCGCCTGTCGGCATTCCAGTTCTGACGTTGATAATGGGCGCTACTATGATACTTCAACAGAAGATGTCCCCGGCACCCGGAGATCCGACGCAAGCTA
>QKJH01000045.1 GCA_003250865.1 Alphaproteobacteria bacterium
ATGTAGCGAAGTATAGCGAACGATTCCAATCCATCAAGATGTTATAGTTATCATACACAAGAAAAGCGGTTCGGGTATTCCCCTCAGGTATCACGACCGAGGCACGAAAATCAGCCAATGGAACAGGATTTCCCGATAACGTCTTTACCCCCAACTCTCGCCAGAAACGTAAAGGGTACATCTTGTCACGCCCTTCAAGCTTGCGATTAAATCCTTGGGGTAGAATGACCTCCCGCCCCCAACGCACATCCTCGCGCCAGCCCTTTTTCGAAAGGTAATTGGCAATCGAGGCAAAAATATCGGCTTTGGTATCCCAAATATCCTTATGCCCGTCACGGTTATAATCAACAGCCATTTGTAAAAAGCTGGACGGCATGAACTGGCACTGTCCCATAGCCCCCGCCCACGATCCTTTGAAGTGTGAGCGCCTGACATGCCCCTCGTCCAGAATTTTCAACGCATTATGCAGCTCTTTGGTAAAATAGTCCGAACGGCGACCATCATATCCGAGTGTTGCCAAAGATTCGACAATATCCATACCCCCGGTAAAACCGCCATAGTTCGTTTCAATCCCCCACAGAGCAACAATATATTGCGGCGGCACCCCATAGCGTTTGCCGATTGTATGAAGCAATGCCGAATGCTGACGATACAGGGCACGGCCTTTTTGGATACGCGTTTGATTGACGATATTCTTGCGATATGTCGGAAATGTTATCTTCCCCTCGGGTTGAGCTCTGTCCAGTTCAAGAACACGTCCATTGGGGCGGGTAATGCCGTTAAAGGCAGCTTCCAGCGTTCGTGACGAAATTCCCTGCGCCCTCGCCGCATTTTTGACGTGAGCAACATAGGATGTAAAATCTTTGGCCTGTGCCGGAATGGAGAACAGGCACAGACAGACAAAAATCATGGACTTTTTTACAAAATGACGGGGCATCATTACCTTAAGAACGGGCAGAAAGGGCAATAAGCATTTATACCGTGTCTTGTACCTCGCGCCAAGCAATTTCGAAAAAAAACTCCCGACCGGACAGACGGGAGTTTTCTTAATAAAAACGAACGGAAAATTATTCCGATACAGCAGCAGCCTCGGCTTCTTCTTCGGCGGTCAGTTTTTCCGGATCGAAAAGCTGCACCGGATTGTTCGGCATAATGGTCGAGATGGCATGTTTGTATACCAATTGTGAATGGGCTTCGCGGCGAAGCAACAACGAGAAATTATCAAACCAGGTAACAATTCCTTGCAGCTTGACACCGTTAACAAGAAATACTGTTACGGGATTTTTGGTTTTACGAATTGTATTGAGAAAGACGTCCTGAACATTCTGGCTTTTTTCGGTCATTTTTTATTCCTCTTGTTTTGTTATCGTTTGGTTATATGAGGTTGACTTTTTATTGTCCCATTCTGTTTAGCATGTTTGAAATAAAAATAAAAGCGCTTATATACCAAGTACATTTTTACGCAAATCGGCAATACTGCCTACGTAAACTTCGGGTTTTTCCAGCGCAATCGCCTCGTCCGGTTTGGCAATTATGATGGTTGTACATCCTGCTCCCATTCCTGCGCGCGCATCGGAAATCGTATCACCGACATACCAAATATGTTTGCCTGCCGAAAGCCCCAGCTTTTCAATAGCCATCAATACCGGTGCCGGAGACGGTTTGTTGGCAGAGGCCATTTCCGACCCGATAACAACATCCATTATATCACCCAGTCCTAATGCATTGATTTCTTCTTGCAAAAGGTCGATTGTTTTATTGCTGACCACGCCAAAAGGACAATTGAATTTTTCTTTCAGCTTATCCAGCAGCCCCGCCGCTCCATCCATTAATTTTACTTTTTGACCGACAATCTCAAGATAATGGGTGTTGAAGTCGTTTTTTGCTTTTTCCCACCCCTCTTTTCCAAAAACCATTATCAGGTTTTCTTTCAAAGAAAATGCGGTCGCCGCTTCTACCTGTTCGTTTGTACGTGCCTGAGCACCATTTTTTGTCAATGCGTAATTAAAAGCATCAGCGAGGGCAAAAAAACTATCTGCCAGAGTCAAATCCCAGTCAAACAAAACTGCCACCGGTTTTTCCAGTTTCATAATACTCTTTAACCTTTACACAAATTATTTACAGTTTAGCAACGTTAGTGACAGCGACACTCGGACTTTTTTCTCCGAAAACCAATTTTCTCAGTTCAGGGATACTGGCAACATAAACTTCGGGTTTTTCCAGCGCAATCGCCTCGTCCGGCTTGGCAATCATGATGGTCGTACATCCCGAAGCCATCCCGGCGCGCGCATCGGAAATTGAATCCCCTACATACCAGATATGTTTACCTGACGAGAGACCCAGCTTTTCAATGGCCATCAATACCGGTGCCGGGGATGGTTTGTCCGTTGCCGCTTCACCTGCCCCGACAATAACATCAATCATGTCATTTACACCCAATGCTTCGATTTCTGCCCGAAGAAAATTCGATGATTTGTTACTAACCACACCGAATGGGACATTGTATTTGTCTTTCAAATCAAGCAAAAGGTCATAAGCACCATCCAAAAGATGGGTTTCTTCCATGTGTGTTTCAGCATAATGGGCGCTAAAAATATCACTAGCTTCTTCCCAATTCTCCTCGCCAAACAGCCGGGGGAAAAGTTCACGCCGTGAATAGGCGGT
>QKJH01000067.1 GCA_003250865.1 Alphaproteobacteria bacterium
AACATTTCTTTGTCTTGCAAATCGTCCGGCTAACCCCGCCCAGAGGGTTGTTTTGACTGTTATGGCATGCACTACGTCAAAGTGGTTTTTACGCAACAAAGAGAGAAGCGACAGAAATGTTTCCAATTCTTTTATGATGGTTGATTTTCCTCTTTGTATAGGAATATCAAAAACGGTAAACCCTGAAGCAGTGATGGCCGTGTTTTTTGAGCCGTCCTTTGTTGCAACAGAAACGTTATAGCCGTTTTTTGCGGCGGCCTTGGCTAAATCAATACGGTGACTGACAAAATAGTCGGCGTCATTGACGATGTAGAGTAGCTGTTTTGTCATGGTGTTTTATAATAATCCTTATACCATTGGATGAATTTAGGAATGCCGACCGATATTGGCGTTGTTGGCCTATAATTTATGGCTGCTGTTGTCTCAGTGATGTCTGCGCAGGTTTCATAAACGTCACCGGCTTGCATTGGCAGCATGATTTTTTCTGTTGTCTTGCCAAACGCTTTTTCAATCTCTTCGATATAATCCAGCAGGTTTTCACTACGGTTGTTCCCGAGATTAAGAATGCGGTATGGGGTGCCATTTTTGGTCTGTTTTATCGGGGCTTTATCGAGTGCCAGAAGAACACCGGAAACAATATCATCAATATAGGTGAAATCCCGCTTCATGTCACCGTGATTGAAGATTTTCAATGGCGCGCTGTTGGCAATGGCATCGGCAAACAAAATAGGTGACATGTCAGGTCTTCCCCATGGGCCGTAAACGGTAAAGAATCGCAATCCTGTGGTAGGGATACCGTATAGTTTTGCATAACTATGGGCAATCAGCTCTGTCGATTTCTTGGTAGCGGCATAGAGTGAAACAGGACAATCGGTATTATCCGTTACGCTGTATGGTGTATGGTTATTATTACCGTAGATTGATGATGATGACGCAAAAACGAAGTGTTTTATCTGTGATGCATAATGCCGTATAGCTTCGTTAATGACGGTATGTCCTGTAACATTTGCTTTAATGTAGGCCAGAGGCTTGTCCAATGAATATCGCACGCCGGCTTGTGCAGCTAGATGAATAACGCTTGATAAGTCGCTACCATGTTTTTGAAAAATTTCTGATATGGCGTTGCTGTCAGTAATGTCGACTTGATAAAAAATGAAATTATCAAACGGCGTTAAGCAGGCCAGTCTGTCTCTTTTAAGGGTAACGGCATAATAATCATTCAGGTTATCCAACCCAATAACCGTATCGCCGTGTTCCAGCAGCTTTCTTGTGACGTGCATGCCGATAAACCCGGCGGTTCCTGTAACAAGGATGGTTGCCATTGATAAAATCCGTTGCGTTATTTTTTGTCCTATGTGACTATAATTTGAATAAAGAATTTCAGCAAGTCGAACCTCTGATATTTACTATGAAAATCCTATTTGCAATAAAAGGTCTGAATGAAACTAAAGGCGGCGCTGAGCGGGTTATCTGTCAGATCTCCAGTGAGTTGGCCAATCGTGGACATGACGTTTCTTTGCTTAGTTTTGATAAAAAAGGAGGGCGATCCTTTTACGAATTGTCTCCACGTGTCAAACGGATTGAACTTGGTCTTGGCAGTACAACGGAGAGAATGACTATAAAAGAATTTGTTTGCCGTATCTATCGGTTGCGCAAGACGGTTCATGAAGCAAAGCCTGATATTGTTATTCCGTTTATGTACAGCATGTATGTGCCAATGGTTTTTGCGTTATTGGGAACGGGTATTCCGGTTTTAGGTAGTGAACATAATACGGCCGAGAATTATCGTAAAGACAAACTAAAATTTCTATTATTGTGTGCAGGAGTTTTGCTCATGCGGCGCTGCACGGTTTTATCTGAAAAGGTACGCCAAACATTCCCATCTATTATACGGCATAAAATGGCGCCTGTCGCTAATCCTGTCGTTATTGTCAAGTCGGACCAAAAATCGGAACGCCGAAAAATCATCCTGAATGTTGGCAGTTTGACTGCTCAAAAAGATCAGGCGATACTCATCACCGCCTTTTCATTGCTTGCTGAAAAATACTCGGACTGGAGTTTGAGAATAATTGGAGAAGGTGCATTAAAAGAGGCATTACAAAAACAAATTGCCAATGCCGGGTTGGCACAGCGTATTGTTTTACCCGGTGCTACACGGCATATTGATAAGGAATATAAACAGGCATCTGTTTTTGCCATGTCATCCCGCTATGAGAGTTTCGGGCTTGTCACGGCAGAGGCTATGGCGCATGGCTTGCCTGTTGTAGGGTTTTCCGATTGCTCAGGAACGAACGAGCTGATTGAAAGCGGTGTAAATGGATTGTTGGTATCGGGTGAAAATAGGGCACAAGCGTTGGCAGATGGTCTGGAGAAATTGATAACAGATGCATCTTTGTGCGAAAAATTTTCAGTACGCGGTCGTGAGTCTGTCAAACGCTTTGACACCGAAAAAATTACGGATTCGTGGGAAAAAGAAATTTCTGCTTGCGCCGTTGTTTGAGGTGTTCATACAGCGCAACCGCGCCCATGGTCCCTAGAATGACCAGTATAAATTGATGGGTCGTATGGTGGCGCAATGCTGTTCCCCATGTGGTTGTTC
>QKJH01000005.1 GCA_003250865.1 Alphaproteobacteria bacterium
AATGCCAGTAGAGTGAATATATCGTTAATAAATTTGGTTTTTTCCAGAAAAATGCACTTTTTTCAAAAAAAAGCTTGTAAATTTATAGAAGGATGCAGTATTAATGCACGCACGCCGTTAAGCGGCTTTTTTAGTGGTCTGCACCCGTAGCTCAACTGGATAGAGCATCTGACTACGAATCAGAAGGTTAGGAGTTCGAATCTCTTCGGGTGTACCATTGAAAAGTTTTATCATTCCTCCCTTGTGGAGGATTTTTTTTGTCTTTATACTCCGCTTTCATGGAAAAGATTATCGATTTTATCACGGAAAAATATACACCGCGCCAACCGGCCGGTACAGTGCCTAGCTTTATCATTATTCACGGTACCGAGGTGGATGAACAGGAAAGCCTGGCCATCTTACGCGGGCAGACCGAATATGATGCCAGTTGCCATTACATGATTGCCGAAGATGGACGGATTTTTTATCTGGTTGATGAGAAAAACCGTGCCTGGCATGCGGGGAAAAGCTTCTGGGGCGGCGAGGCGGATATGAACAGCCACTCCATCGGGATTGAAATGGTTTCTGTATCCAAAAGTGCCAAGTTTGATGACAATGTCTATACGCCGGAGCAACTCGACGCTTTGGCAGAACTGATTGCCGATATTAAAACGCGTTATGATATTCCGGATTGGCATATTCTGGGTCATCGGGATATTGCTCCGATATATCGTGATACTGAACCGCATTACCGTTACGACCCCGGTGTATCTTTCCCTTGGCGCGAATTGGCTGAAAAAGGACATGGCATTTGGCCGCTAAAAGCGCATGAACAGCCATGGGATGAAATGCCCGTAACCGACGAAGACAGCCAAAAGACATTTTTTGATGCCATGGGGCATTTCGGCTATGATACGCGCGATTTATCACCGGAAAACCGTACCGGTTTAATTCGTGCCTTACGTATTCATTACGCGCCCGAAGCTGTCGGGTATGACGCTTCCGTTCCCACCAAGGGGGATTGGTTGCTGATTAAAGAACTTCTCAAGGAAAAGCTGTTTTAATCTAATCCGTTTTCTTTTTGCGGAATTTGCGCACGTTCGAAGCCACCGGTTCATCGCCGGCATCTTTTGCCGGAAAGCGCAATAAGGCATCGGGCTGATCCGGCAAAACACCCAGACGGCGGGCAACGGTCTGATAATCCGTCATATTGCCGCGCAGAAGGTTCAGTTTGCCTTCTTTGTTCAGGATGTCGCCTTTCAAGTCGACCAAGCGACAGGTATCCGGTGTCAGAACGTCACCCAGCACAAGAATATAATCGTATTCATTGCGCCAGAAACGGCCAAATTCCAGCTTGAAATCCACCAGACGCATGTTTACGCCTAAAAACAGTCCTGTCAGAAAATCGTTGATGCGCAAAGCATCGTCCGTCATTTCTTCGACTTCTTCTTCGTCTGCCCATTCCATTAATTCAATATGGTCACCGTTAATCAGGCCGTCCGTCTTGTTTTTGTCGGTATGAAAAAACTCGACAATCGGGTAGGGGAGCTTGTCGCCTTCGTCAATGCCCAGACGTTTACACATATTGCCAGCGGCAAAATTGCGCACGACCACTTTAAGCGGCAGCATTTCAAGCGCATAAATCATCTGTTCGCGCATATTAACAGGCTGTATGACATGGGTAGGTACGCCGATTTCATCCAGACGGCTCATTAGAAACATCGAAATACGGTTGTTAAGAACCCCTTTGCCGGCAACCGTCGTGTCATCTTCATCCGCGCGGGAGGTCGCTTCGTCTTTGAAGTGCTGAATCAAGGTGCTCGAATCAGGGCCCTGATACAAAATCGTGCTCTCGCCTTCGTGAATTAAGGGGGTTTTTGGCATTGTTACATGTCCTTTTTAAGGGTTAAAAGAGCTTGTTTTTACCGCATAAAACCATGAAAAACAAACTATTTTTATATAAAATACGATTTTTCTGGATGGTGCGGCGCACTCTTTGCTACCGTGGATTTACAAGTCGCAAAGACTTAACCATAAAAATGATTGAGAGGTCAATGATGGTTACACTTGAAAACAGACTTCAGGCCTTTGAAAAACAGCATCAATATGATGAAGAGTTGACATTTTTGATTAATGCACGCGCCGCCCACAAACTGGGAGCATGGGCTGCCCGCACCATGCGTATGAGCGAAGATCAAATTGAAACATTTATCCATAGTGAAGTATTTGATTATTTGGCACGCCGCGGTATGGCGCATGTCATGCAATTTGTTTCCGTTAAGATGAAGGAAAACGGTATTCATCTTTCCGACTATGTTATGCAACGACAAAAAGACCGTTTTGTTAAAGAAGCCCGTATGGAAACCATGCAAATGCGTTTTCATCCAAAGGCTTCCTCAGCATCTAAAGAGGCCTAAACTAACCGGTTCTGACAAGGGTTTTTGTGAAATGACAGTTTTTTGCAAATAATTCTTGTCAGAATCGTCTTGTGTCTCTATAAGAAATCCCGCATTATACTTAACGTAATGACATTGTGGCGACCGTAGCTCAGTGGTAGAGCCCTCGGTTGTGGTCCGAGTTGTCGTGGGTTCGAGTCCCATCGGTCGC